>JAHKLF010000063.1 GCA_029856615.1 Candidatus Njordarchaeota archaeon | reverse complement strand
GATGAAATTTTTTATTCTGCTCTCTTTGATGAGTCATGAAAATTCAAATTAGAAAATAATTATCTAGAATTAGTTAGCCTATAAGTTTCGCCTAGACTTCGGTGTAAGAGTTGGAATTCAGTGATTTCAGTCAATTTGTGTTTGGCTACCTTATCGATAAGACCGAACGTTATCTAAAAATGATGAAAAAGAATTACGAGAAAAATTATACGCCCTATGGTATGCCTATCTTTATAGTAAAAGATGAAATAGAAGACGAGGAAACAGGGAGAAAAATCCCAATAGTTATCTCAATTATATTTCCGCAAAGCGATAAATGGGTACAAATTATTTCTCCTGTTTTACCCTTGGAAGAATTAAGTAAAGATGATATTTTCAGGATTTACGAATTATGCTTAGTGCTTAATAATGAGCTAGCTGACACAGCATTTGAAATCGATAAAGATTTGAATCTACTGATGATTAGCAATGAATTACATATTGACGGTTTCGTATATGATGTCTTTGAGGAAGAATACGAAGCCATTTTACAAGCGATTTTGCAGTTTAGAAAGGAAGTAAGTAAGTTCATTAAGAATGTTGATGAATTGACTAAGAAGGGATTTGAAAAACTATTGAGAAAATTCAAATACGAGGAGGAAGGGGAAGATTCTTCCTTCTATATTGATTACCAATAAGGTTAATATTTTTTAATCTAATCTATTCTAGATTACGTTTGAATGATAGCTTTCTGAATCCTAAATTATAAACTAAAGATTTTTCCTGCAAGAAGAAGGATGATCCGTATGCTCTCAAAGAAATCTAAAGAACTTCTTGATTATGTAGTTAAAATAAGTAATGACATAGCTAAGTTAAAAATTCGAGGCGCAACGAAAATTGCTCTAACGGCTTTAAAAGTTCTGAGTAAAGTTGCGTCTGAAGCCCCCTTAAACGAATTCGATCAAATATTTAAGAAATCTATCGAAATACTGATAAACTCTAGACCTACGGAACCTGCAATGCAAAATGGTATTAGATATATTCTTCATATATACGAAAAAACGTATTCAAAAGATGGCATACGGGAGGAAATACGTCATACCATTAAGGACGCCACATTAAATTTCTATGACATAATGAAAAAAGCCATCGATAAGATCGTCGAAATAGGATGGCGAAGAATTCCAAACGGTGGCGTGATCATGACACATTGTCATTCTGCTACAGTAGTCAGAATTCTAAAGAGAGCCAAAGAGAAAGATAAAAAATTTGTAGTCATAACGTCAGAAACACGTCCATTATACCAAGGAAGAAGAACGGCGAAAGAACTTGCAGAGAGCGGTATCCGAGTGTATCATATCGTGGATAGCGCCATGCGATGGGCTGCTAAAAAGTTTAAACCTGATATAGCCATCATCGGCGCTGATGCTATAGGTAGTAATGGGGTAGTCATTAATAAAATTGGTAGTAAGCTACTCGCATTAGTTGCTAGAGAATTTGATTTCCCATTATATGTAGCATCGACGCTTCTTAAGCTAGATGTAAGAACCGTTCTCGGGGAGTATACGCCAATAGAGTTAAGAGATCCCTCAGAAGTATGGCCCGATGCTCCTCCAGGAGTCGAAGTTTTAAATCCTTCTTTTGAAACTATTGCTCCTGACTACATCGATGGTATAATAACAGAAACAGGTATAATAGCACCTAGTGACGTTCTTAGAGCATTTAAAGAATTATACGAAGAAATCTACGCCGTTACGATACCTCAACATTAAAATGGAGAAGATCCAAAAACTTTCATGTGTTTAAATTAGTTCTCAGAATTACTCTGATTCGAGAGAAGGACTAATAAGCATCTGAGCGGGTGTAATCCTTTTTCTGATCATTCCCTCCACAACTATTGGCTCTAACATCCTAGCCACACTTAAGGCCTTGTCTAACCTACTTTCGCTATTTGAGTATATACTCATTATTACCTCGCCTCTTTTAACATATCTCCCTCCCTTCTTATGAATAATCACCCCCGCTCCCTTATCTTCGGGGGCACCCGCAGCACGCACTATTGCCATTATCGCTTGATTATCAATGGCTACCACATAACCATCAGCAGGAGATTCTATATTTACAGTGTAGCTTCCAATAGGTATCTCATCCGCCTTGATATTAGGATTACCTCCTTGCGCTTCAATTATTTCTTTCATTTTTTTCAATGCTCTTCCAGAGAAAAGAATCTCCTTAGCTATCTCTTGACCTCTCCCAGGAGGAGCCTTTCCTGTCATTTCCAGGAGAATCCCAGCTAATCCCGTAGATTTCTCTACTAGAGACGTAGAAACAATCTCACCTTCAAGCGTCTTTAGTGCCTCTCTCGCTTCTAATGCCGGACCTACGGCATGTCCGATAGGCTGATCACCATATGTTATTGCTGCTTCTACTTGTATTCCAAGTCGGTTTCCAAGATCGACAAACATCCTAGCTAATCTCATTGCATCGTCTAATGTATTAGCTTTAGTTCCTTTCCCCTGAGGAATATCAACTACTAAATACCGTGCACCCATTGCCAATTTTTTTGCCATTATAGATGCAAGCATTTGAGATATAGGATCTATTCTTAGCACCCTCTCAACTTTCCTTATAAATAAGTCGTCAGCGGGGGCTATATCTAGCGCACCGCCCCATACAATACATCCATTGATCTTATTAACCACCTCAACGACCTCTTCAAGTTTTAAGTCTACGGGAGCCAAAACCTCAAACGTATCCGCCGTTCCAATGGTCGTTATGCTTCTTGAACTCGTCTTTGGTATTTTTAACCCCGTAGATGCAATTATTGGGACAATTAGTAAAGATACTTTATTTCCTGGGACCCCTCCTATACTATGTTTATCGACTGTTAATGGGCCAAAATCGGCGGTTTTTCCTGTTTCTACCATCGCTAAGACTAAATCCGCAATTTCGTCGATTGTAAAGGGTTTAAGATATTGACGAACTATGAAGGCTGCTAATGCCACATCCGGAATTTTTTCGCTTAATGCTTCCTCCAAAATTTTTCGCATTTCATCTTTTGTCAGACGCATGCCATTGAGAGATTTCTTTATGAGATCTATCGAATCAACAAACTTTGTTGTCATCATTGTTCACCTTTATTTTTCTTATTTTTGGCCAAAAAATTCTTGGTAATGACTAAAGAGCTTAAGTATTATTATGTTAGTGATGGTGAAATAAGTGTTTTTCTCCAATCGCGAAAAATTTATGTAACATCTAAATTGATCATTAGATTCTTTCTCTTTTTATGCGCTAAAAATTTAAGTTTGCTTTTTACAATACCGTTTACACTTATTTTTGGAAAATGATGAAATAAGATATATCGAGGAATCATTATGAAAGTGCTAGACTTTTGATAGAATGCGTATTTGGTTTATTTAAGTCTTTCTAAGATAGAAATAGAAATTCTCTACTTAATTGATAATAATATCTTCATTTAAGCATGCAAAAATAGAATACTGAATAACACTTAACTAGCAATTTGTTTTTGCTAGTTTAAAACCCTTTGGTAAAAGATCCGCTAAAGTTAACACATCTTTACTATGATCTGTAGCGATTATAACTAACATATCTCCTCCATTGAACTCAAACATCACTTGTCTACATGCGCCACAGGGATACGGTTTTTCTTCTTTGTTATATATGGCCATTGCTATGAATTCCCTTTCCCCCTCAGAAATTGCCTTGAATATCGCTACTCTCTCAGCACAAATAGTCAATCCGTATGACGAATTCTCGATATTACATCCTGTATAAACTTTTCCACTTTTCGTCATTAAGGCTGCTCCCACTTTAAATTTAGAAAATGGAGCATAGGCATTATTTGCTGCACATTTTGCTTGAGCAATAAGATTATTGATTAATTCATCAGATATTTTTTGATTTAACAACTAAATTCACCCTGCTTTGAATATGCGGTTTTCAAGCCCTTTTAGCTCCCGCTCTAAATCTTCCATAGTAGATTTAATATCACTTGGAATCTGTCTTTCAGTTAATATTCGGATATCTCTTATTGCTTTTTTAGCTCTCTCTATCAATTCTCTAGCCTTTCTTTTATCTATGTTTTCAACTGGAATCGATGACAAGATACTTAGAAAGTCCTCTATGTTAAGTAAGCTTTGTTTAAATTCTCTCAGCGAATTCTTAACACGGCTATCAAATAAAACTAGATCGCACTTCATATAGGCGAGTTCTAGGGGATCAAGCTTTCCCTCAAGCTCTGCTATTATGTCTCTGCAAGCGTTCAAATTATTCATGACCTCCTCAATATCCATTTCGGCAAAGAACTTCACGATAGCGTGTCTCATATATAATCTGAATTTTTGAGAAAGTATAATGTTTCTTAATTCCTCATCCTCACTCAACTCATATAGTTTCGAAAGAGATTCGATACCCTTAGAGACAACTTCATCTAGAATATCAAACATCGAAACTGAGTACCATAATTTTGCAAGTGCTATTATGATTAAGCCTAAAATCCGTATGTAGTCAACTGGATTTTCAGGTAGCTCGTTTGTTTGTATTAGCTTATCCATAATCTTTATGATTAATTTACCGATAATTTCACTTAGTTTTCTCATATCACTAGTTGGTATTCCAGTAGCACTTCTTAGCACTCTAATTATTCTGAAAATAAGTCGTACTGCGTCTATTTTTCTCCATAATTCGGAGGATATAATTACATCATCCAAATATTCCGCGAAATTGGAGAGATATTCGAATGCTTTTTCAAACTTTCTATCTATTAAGTATGCTCTTGCGAGATCTTTTAATATGTCTGCCTTGAAAAAAGGATCTATACTGCGACCTTCTTTTTCTAACTCACTCACGATTCTTTTTGTATTCTCGAGAATCTCAACTGCTCTGGAGAATCTATTTAATCTTAGATACGTTTTACCTAGTCTTCTCATTAGGATAATATAAGCAGTCAATACGTCCAGAGATTTACCAATTTTCTCTAGTATATTACTAAGAATACCTCTAATATGGATTAATATTTCCAGCGCTTCCCTCGACTTACCAGTTTCCATTAATAGTGGTATATATCCGTCTAAAATCTTAACTAGTGGTACCAGTAAAATTACGTTACCTTTCTCCGTGTTCCTCTCTAATATATCATATGCTAATTTGTAGACTAGCAGTGCTTTATCTTTCTGGTCATTTCTTAAATACATATCACAAATCTCATTTAAGATATTACTTAGGATTATTAGTATCTCATTATCAATGATTCTATCACCTAGTGCGTTATAGAAATCTATTGCTTTACCAGCAATATATTCCATCAGATCTAAATCATCGCTGGTGGATACTCTCTCTGCAAGAGCGTGTAGTATTTTTACAAACGCTCTATGAAGGAGGTAATCATGGGGATTATTTTTAAGGAGATCTTCCATCCTTTCTATAATCCTTTTACACTGGTTTAGTACAGCTTCATTACCTTCCTTTATTTTAACAATCATCATCAAAACATCACTATTTATGTTAGTGCGCAGAATATCATCTAAAAAAACATTCATTGACGCGTGTTCTTCTAAAGAAATATATTTATTAGTCATTTCGAGAACTTCTTCTAGATGTCTCATGGCAGATTCCACGTCACCCCTCATAAGATGAGCTTTGCCAAGTAAATATAGATTTCTTGCTTTTTCCAGTAAACGATTCTCGCTTAACGGCTCGTTTTCAAGTTTTTCAATATTAACTTTAACTATATTTATTACATCACCATATAGCCCTCTAAACAGGTAATACTGAGCGATATTTCTCCTCGCAATTATTTTTACCAATTCGGGAAAAGTGGAAGAATCAACTATTCCCGTAAAAATGTTATATGCCTTTTCCAGCAATCCCAATGATTTCATCATGAGAGCTAATGATAGAAGAGCTTTATAATCATCTCGTAGAGAATCCAGTTGAAGTTTAAACTCATTATAAAGAGATACCATTTCATCGAACCATATACTATATATCACTCTATTGATCACTTTTGGTAATTCTTCTAGGAAATTAGAACTCTTACTATTAGAGAGCACTTCCAAGTATCCAATTAAATAAACTATATCTCTAGTCTCATTGTATTTCTCAGAGAACCAAGAGAGTAATTTATTTTTAGCATCCTCTAAAAGTGACTCATCAGCTTTTAAAAGTTTCAATAATCTCTCTCTCATAATTTTATGAATACTCCAGGGGTTTCTTTTTACTAATAGTGGTTGAATAAACGAAAAAGAAATTATACTTTCCGTTAAAAGCATTCCTTTCTCTTTATCCCCAACAATATAATTTATGAGATCTTCTGTGAACCATTTGCTTAGAGAAATCCTTGCTAATAAGTTTTTTTCATCCTCGGGTAAATGCTCTATTATCCGTTCAATCATTAAATCTTCTGTAATTTTCTCTTCCCTTATTATTTCATCCACATATTCCAATGGATCTTTACCTAGCTCTATTATTAAATCTAAGTCATCCCCCAATAGACCAAGATATAACGGAATCCCCCGAGTGATTATAAAAATACTATTTGTCAATTCGTCTATGTGTAATCCAAATTTTCTTCCAACATATTCCTCAATAGATTCTCTTTGAAAAATCCCTAATTTTATTACTTGAGGATTATTGCTTAATTTCTCTATCTTAAAACTCACTGTTATAATTATTAAGATATTATCAAGTAGGTCTAAGAATGATAAGAGCATATCAAAGTTCTCCATTTTTCTTTGGATAGAATCCATAATTAAAATGATTCTTTCTTCTGAATTTGTGAGATAATCATTCAAATCAGCGGCTAGAGCTATTGGATAGTATTTGTATAGAATTTCTGTCTTCTCTTCGGTTAATTTCACTAAGTTTGATAATCCTTCGGCGTACTCTCGAAATTTTTTTCTCAGTTTTTGAATAGCGTCACTTAGGTCAATCGATAGATCAAATCTCTCTTTTCTCTGTTCGGTCTCCGTGCCTTCTGCAATATCCATGTATAGAATTACTCTTTGCTTTAATTCTTCAAGGATTAAATCCGACCTTACCGTTTTTAATCCAATTCTTTCAATAAACTCATCTTTTATACATTTTAATAGAGCAAAAGCATTTGAGAAACGACTTGCATCCATAAAGATGCATTTTACGTTTTTACTAGCTAAGATCTCCTCAGCCATGTATTTTATGAGCCATGTTTTACCCATGCCTTCTGGAGCCTCAACGACTATAATCCTTTTTTCACCATCGTTCAGATATTCTTCAATAGTGCTTCTAAGGATTTCCAGCTCAGTATTCCTGTTAACGAATGACGTGCGTATGCTTTCCATTTTCAGTCTATCTAACCTTGTTTGTTCCTCAAGAAAATCTTTGGAAACCTTCTTGAACATAATTCGCACCACGTATAGAATGTTGTTAATATCTAAAACATTGTAAAACTATACAAACTTTTCACACTTAGCTATCTAAGTAGTACAGAAAACGCATATAAATCTAAAGAGGCCATCAAGTTTCTAATTATCCGAAAACCGATACTCAAATAAAGAATGTAATAAATTTATTAATGATTCTAGACCATTCAGATTCTTTGATACGCTAGTACTGACCCTACAGTTATAAGTGATGCTAGCATGAAAAGAGTGCCCCCTGAGATATGCGCTGTATGCAAGGGAGCTAGAAAACTTTGTGGAGCTAGTATATGCCCAATATTGGTTAAACATAATTACCTGATCGATAAGAGATCAATATTTAAGAAAAAGAATTTCGACACATTTTCTCCTCCAAGCATCCTAGTAGGGGAGTATGGCTATCCAATAGTCAATGTAGGACCAATATCGACCATAAACTTAATGGAGGAGAATAAAACATTAATCGAGGATCCTTCAAATTGGGCAAGAAAGAATCTTGACCTCGTTGATATTCTCAAAATAAGACTTTCAACCATTTTTTCATTTGATAAAAAGAGAGTTACATATGTCAGAGGAAACGAAGATATCATTAAAGATGTAGCAATAAGTCTGAG
>JAHKLF010000062.1 GCA_029856615.1 Candidatus Njordarchaeota archaeon | reverse complement strand
TTTAATCGATGTAACTAATTCTACTCTATGAGATACTACCCAAGGAACAGCCCAAATTATATCATTATAATTCACAATATTTCGTCCGTAGAACCAAGCACGGGCCTTTGAAAACAAAAGTGCAGCAATGATCGCTCTTTCTCCGGGGGGGATTGCTATCTGTGAGCATATTTCATTAGCATATTCACACTGCGCACAGGCCAGGCGTAAATAACCTGGCATTATCTTTGATTTATCAAACTTACAAGCTCTAAAAGCCCATATTAGCATATTAGCAAATAAGCTAATATGAGTTGGCACAAAAACGCGTGATACGTCCTCCCACACTTTTTCAAGTTCTTCAATGGAGATGATAGAGGGCATTGTCTCGGCTAAGTCGCGTATCTCCTTTTCGCGCGTGAACATTTGGCTAACTATTTGCAGTGATCCTGTCATTGGAGCGAATGGAATGTAAGCAGATACCATGAATCGAGTCTTTAGAGCTCGATCAATATCTCCTCTATAAGGATTCATATCAGCAAAAGCTATAAAAGAGGGGGTCTCAAATTTAAGCCCTCCGTATTCAATTTCTTTTTCTTCGAGTAATGACAAAAGAGCATCCTGAACTGCTTTGCTGAATCTGTTAATTTCATTTATAAACTTTATACGTGCTCTTACGATTGGTCTAACCAAGAATTCTTCTTTTCCCTCAGTAAGCAATTTAACAATATTCGTTGTCACTAAAACTTTTTGAAGAGTTTTTTCTGGTGCTCCTATGATTTTGGCGTAAATAACTTCCTTATCATTATTTGCATAGATACTTCGAGAAATAAGACGAATTAATGTAGTTTTTCCGGCCTCCGGAGGACCTATTAAAAGAACTTTTGAGTCACGAACTAATATAGAAGCAATTATCAATTCTTTAAGCGCAGGATCATCCGAGTACCATCTCGTAAATAATTCTTCGTATAATCTTAAAATTTTATCTCTAAATATGAAAGTCACGCTGAGAGGTTTCTCGGGCATCGGGGCATCTCCCAATACATAAAATTAAGTAAGTTAAGTACATTATTAACTATTATAAATCGTAAAATCCTTCATCACTCGGAATCTCTTCAGCTTCTTCTTCCCGGATATTTATGAGTAATTGTTTTGAAACAAATATATCCGCATCGGCTCTTAAGGCTACTAAGATAGCATGGGATGGAACCATTTGAAGCGTAATGGGCTTTCCAAAGCCCTCTGGTAGTATATCTACTTCTGCTACATAGACATTATATTGTGGTAAGATATCCGTAATGCGAACTCTTCTTACCTCCGCTAATTCTATTATTACCTGAGACAATGTTAACCGTGGATCTATATTTTCAGCTGAAAAACGACTTGATCTTCTTTTTTCTAGTACTTCCCAAATCTCTAGAGCGATATTTTGAGGAATACCACCCATTCTGAATGTGCTCCCATCTTCAAGCTTCATTTCAAGAACAGGTTTTGTAATGCTTGAGAGAACTGTGGGATTGATAATGGGCGATATAGGAGGTAATGTCATCAATGGTACTGGAAATAGAGGCCTTATTTTAACAACTCTGAGATACTTCTCTCTTTCAAAAAAATCATCGTTTTCGTTTGACAAGATACCACCTCAACCTAACTAATATAAATAGTAGTTACTTCATAGTATGTTTAAGACTTTCCTTTTTTTCCTTTGAGTAATATTTGGTGGAAAAATTTGGGAAAAGAACAGATATCGAAAGAAGTAGGCTACAGATTAATCTTTCAAACCCAAGATATCATCGATTTATCCAGATTTATAGCGAATGTGATTATGGGTTATCGGTCACCATTTCCGCAATTCATTATATGTTGTAAAATGGAAGGAGAATACCTATACATTTCAATTATGTCAACTTTTTTATTAAGTGGAAAGAGAGATCTCATAGTCTTTTATACGAAAATACCGCATCCTCCAAAAAAGTACATAAGATATGTTGATTCACCAGAAGAACAAATGGAATTTCGAAATAATACAAAGAATCCGATGGGAATTTATATTCCCATAATCACGGTCAAAGAGGTACCTCAAATTCTTAACCCTAATATAACGGATATCAAAATAGTATCAGAGATTTCAAATATAGAAATCATAGCTACAGGGAGACTCGATAATGCACTGAGGAATCTTTCTGTGATACGTTTAGATTTACTTGATTTTGTGAGAATTTTATTGGAGCGGAAAGAGACGTTAAGCATAGCTTTTTATTCTGAAGTAGAAGATAAAAAACTTTTATTTTCGTTAGGAGAACCTATGAGAATCGGAGATGGACTTTACGGGAGGATTTATTTATCTTCGTGCGATAAAACTCCTAAAAGTTACGTCACGCTGGACTTTAACGGCAAAATCAGAATGGATAACGGAAGAAAAGAACCCGCATTGCCATATGCAGCTATTATAAAGTTAAAGGAGATAACAAGTGAATTTAGCGATTTTCTTCTTCAATTTCTTTAATAATATACACATCGAATTCGATCTCATCTCCATCTCTAAGCCTAAGCCACTTTCTTATTTCAATGGGTGCAACGATCTCAAAAACATTCTGGGGATGCACGCTTTTGCACGGTCGTAACACTAAAATTTTGGTTCCTCTTAGCTCTCCTAATGCATATTTTATCTCGCCATATCCAGAAGGACAAAAGGTGTGTGGCAAATTGTTAATATTTAGCACACCATTCTCTACAGTTACATTTAAAGTTCCAAGAAATGGAGGAGCAGATAATATGCTTGAGAAAAGGGCATAGTATGGGCGTAAAGATACGTAATATTTCCCTTTACCAACGCCCGAGATTACTCTTCCTCTGACTTTAATTCTTCTTACTTTACTCATACGTACATCTCCTCTGGTCGAATTGAAGCGAAATCACTAAATGTCTTAAGAGTGGCTTTTTTCACGGTGTCACGATGTTTCTCTAATGTATAAACACGCACAGCGTAGAAGAACCCCTCAATAGATCTTACAAATTGGGATATTTTACTCAGAGAAACTATTCTTTTTCCAGTATTATCTTTTACTAATATAGGTATTTGCATGGGTTCTCCTTTAATCCAATGTCGATAAGGTATGTTAGGCAAAGTAGGTAAATCTATTGCAATGAATTTAGGATCAACACCAGCAGCATCAGCAATTAGACTTTCTATGTTCTCTCTAAATTTAGGAGAAGAGAGTAAATTCACGATAGATTTTGCTTTTGCATCAATTATCCCCGTCGTCTCCCATGCAACTTTTAGCAAATTTCTTGTCTCTAGCATCTTTATGTAATCACGCGATTTGGCATTGTTTTTTAGTAAAGCCCATGTTACATAATCATCTAATTCAATATACCTAATTACGTCATCTTTGATTTCATGTAGATTTAGATCATCAGCCGCAGCATTAATCGCTTTATCAATTAATATTTGCGCAGCTCTAGAGGTCTTATGATAATAAATAGCCTCAAATGCAAGCGCGCGTCCAAGGATCATTGATTCAATCACTTGCTTAGCTTTTTCATCGATGCATAATTGCTTATCAAAGATCCTAAGGTGCAGAATAATCCTCTCAACGTCAATGAATCCAAAAGCTGTTCCAGCATGGTATGAATCTCTACGTAAATAGTCTAATTTATCAGCATCAATTGTACTACCAATGATTTGTTTTAAATAAGGTCTATCTAATGATTTCTTTAAGCGAGTTCCTGCAGCGAGTTCAGCGACCAATTCGGGATCAAGACCTAACCTTCTGATTTCATCTACTAAAACCTCAAGGATTATTCTTCTCGAAAAATCTTCATGATTCATTCCCAATCTCGCTAAAAAACCTTCAAAAGCATGGCTAAATGGACCGTGTCCCACATCATGAAGTAATCCCGCACATGTGACAGTTCTTATGTCCTCGTCAGTAATGTCTTCATTCGAATTGTTACGTAGATGATTGATCATTTTATTTGCTAAGAAGCCAACTCCTAGACTATGTTCGAATCGAGTATGATTGGCCGAGGGATATACAAAATCGCTACCAAAAACTTGCTTTATTCGTCTCAAACGCTGGAATGGCTTTGAATCTATAATGAGAGAGAAATCATCATTAAAGGATACGTAACCGTATAACGGATCTTTGATTAAAATCATTTTTATCCTCATGTGATTAACTATAAAATTGAACTTCAGTTATGATTTCATCCTTTACTTCTTTAATTAATTCCAAAATATCATTTGGACCCAATTCTTCTAGATTGTCAAGTGGCATATTTATCTTTACTACATTACTAGTAATTTTGTCAATACTTTCAATGGGGACTTCGGTCTCCGTATTCTTTCCCCTTATAATAAGGTAAACTCTAAGAGGAGGAAACTTAATTCTAAATCCTCTAATGACGCCTATCTTCCTGATATTAACATCAACGATTTCTTTTCCCTGGATTCTCCCCGGAATGGCTAATTCATGAACTATAAGATTAAGCACTGCCATTTTTCCTCACAACTCTGATAGAATGAACAGTCTTACTATATCAATTGATTACACTATTAAACACGTATATTACATTACTAATATGTATTGAATACGTCGAAAAACGCTATTCATGATTTTTCAGCGCAATTTTATTGTGACACAAAGTTAGAAATTTTTATGAGTGAATAAAGGATTTTATGATATACAATAGTTCAAAACATGCGATATATAGCATTAATGAAAATTTTCATTTAGAACAAAGAACCGGTGATCTCATTGTCATCCGCTATTGAGGAAGTCTTATGGGTGGAAAAATATCGACCACGCACACTTGATGAAATCGTAGATCAAGAAGAAGTCGTCCAAGCACTAAAAAAATTCGTGGAAACAAGAAATGTACCTAACATGTTATTCGCAGGACCCCCTGGTACCGGTAAAACTACAGCAGCTCTAGCATTAGCTCATGATTTGTACGGAGAAAATTGGAGGAATTACGTTTTAGAACTTAATGCATCGGATGAACGCGGCATTGAAATGGTACGGACAAAATTAAAAGATTTTGCAAGAACGAGAATCGTAGGTGAGATTCCCTATAAAATCTTAATTCTTGATGAGGCAGACTCGATGACTCGGGAAGCACAACATGCTTTAAGGAGAACAATGGAGAATTTCGCAGATATTACTAGATTTATCTTAATCTGTAACTATCCCTCAAAAATTATTGAACCCATACAATCAAGAACAGCAGTATTTAAGTTTAAGAGATTATCAAAGGA
Source organism: Candidatus Njordarchaeota archaeon (assembly GCA_029856615.1). GTDB lineage: Archaea > Asgardarchaeota > Njordarchaeia > Njordarchaeales > Njordarchaeaceae > Njordarchaeum. The sequence goes on along the minus strand of JAHKLF010000062.1, from coordinate 2,905 downwards.
AGCTATTATTCAGAGGCTAAAATATATAGCAGTAAGCGAGGGCGTTGATCTAAAAGAGGATGGGCTAGAAGCGATAATAGAGATCAGTGAAGGAGATCTGAGGAAAGCAATTAACTTATTACAGAGCGTAGCTTATCTTGGCGTACCAGTTACTAAAGACGTGGTTTATAGAACTGCGGGCTTAGTATATCCAGAAAAAGTTGAAGAAATGGTTAAGAAAGCTTTTAATGGCGATTTTGAAGGAGCGCGAAAAGAATTAATTAAAGCTTTAGTTGAAGAGGGGGTTTCTGGCGAAGATTTATTGCAGGAATTTTATCGCGTAATTAGCAGAGGAGTAATCAATCTTGACTCCGAAGATAAAATTGAGCTGCTAAAATTCATCAGTGATTTAGACTTTAGAATATCCCAAGGAGCTACGGATTACCTACAGCTCACAGCACTTTTAGCTACAATCGCGGATTTGGGTGTTAAATATAAACGATCAAGCAAGAAATGAGCTATATCCAAAAACGTTTCTCACTTTTTTTGGTAATCATGTAATACTTCTCTCTAAACAGAAACTCTCTTAAAAGGGGGACATAATTATTAAACAAACAGTGAAAAACCTTTAAAGTACTACATTGAGAATATTTTTATTGACACTATACACTATAATCTTTTCATATTTGCTGATACTCGTATTTTGGTGTGCTTAATGTCTTCAGAAAAAGTTCGTTTAGTAAGATTCAAGGTTGTTCTAATCGGAGACGGGGGCGTAGGTAAAACATCTATTGCGAGACGTTATCTGGGGCAAGGGTTCACTACGGAATATATTAAAACGGTAGGAGCAAACTTTTACATTAAGAAAATGACATTTAATGATAACATTTTTGGAAGAATTTTCATCGAGTGGTCAATCTGGGACTTAGCAGGCCAACCGACATGGGATCAGGTTAGGCCATTATATTATCGTGGAGCTAAAGCAGCGCTCGTAGTGTTTGATATTACTAATGCTAGATCATATTATAATGTTCCAAAATGGATCAGCGAATTTTGGAGGAATAGTGGAGGAGCACTACCCTTTGTTCTAGTTGGTAACAAAATAGATCTTCGCGGGAAAGTTGAGAATGCGTTGCCTCCGCAAGTGGGCATGAAATATGCAGAGATGGCAAGTAAGCAACTAGGAATAAAGGTACCATATATTGAGACTTCGGCTAAAACTGGAGAAAATGTAAATGAAGCATTTACTCATCTTGCTAAGGTAATATTAGAATTCGCGGCAGTTAAATTACGAGCACGGAGATTGGCTAAGAAAAGTTAATAAGAAATCATTGGCAAAAACTGGTTTAAATGTTAAAGGAGAACTAGACAGTGGCCTTTTTTTATACACTCATATTTGAGTAGGAAAATAATTTGTTTTGTTATGTCGTACTATACTTTCTTAAAGCAGTATGTATTTTCACGATTTCTAAATTAAAGTTAAGTTCTTTGAGGAGAGTAATTACTTTTTCTCTCTGAGCTCCCGTTAACCCTTTCCAATCAATAAGCGCTAATTTTGGCTTGACCATATTCTTCAAATAAGCTTGACGCAAAACATGAGGCGAGATCTGATCTATTACATATTTCGGAGCGATATGACCCATAGCGATGCAAGTTTCTCTTTCTACTTTCGAAAAATTTGGAGCATAATGCGGACCGCCAAATCCTATTGCAACAACTAGATTCTTATAATCCTTCTTTCTCTGTAACCGTTCTAAGGCTCGTATTATTGCATGAGCCCAAGCTTCTCCCGCCTCTTTATTTCTCCACTTATCTGGATCGCTCCCGATTTCAATGAAAGTTAAAGGTTTGTTTAGTTGTGTAGGTCCGTGATGTGTGGCTTCTAAACTGATTTCGAATTCCGATAATCTGTCTCTTTTTTCTTTTTCACGCAGAATTTCGATGAACGCATATTTAGCAAAAATGGGATCAGATATTCCAAGCGTGTTTGGATATCCTCCTAGCATAGCGTTACTAGTCCAATTACCAGTAAAATGAATTAGTAAAGAGGGTTTTTTAGACGTAGCTTCGTGGCGACTTATGAAAATAAGTCGTTCGACGAGGATTGGTAATTCCGATAAGAATTCAGCGGACGTTAGATCAGAATCTATTGTTATGAGTAAGCTATTTGTTTCATCGCATTGGAGAATTTCGTTTCCTTTAAGAGATATTCCCGTTTTATTCCAAGAGCATATTTCGAGCAAGCAATTTAATATATTTCGACTAGCTGGATCCCTTTTAGAGGACACGATAGCGGATAACATGTTTTACCCGGTATAAAATACATTTTAACCAATGTTTTTAAATAATGGGTTCCGGAAAAAGTTACTTTTCCTCAGTAGTTTCGCTAGTAGTTGTTGGAGGAACGCTTTCTAATACTTCTTCAACTGCCTTTTGAAGTTTTAAATAAGGAGATCTTGGATGGACGGCTATGACGTCATCTCTTTTAACAATATAACTAGGCGACGTTACAATGCGACCGTTAACAGTAATGTGCCGGTGCACGATCATTTGTCGCGCTTGATGAATGGTCTTTGCTAATCCCATTTCATAAACAACTGTTTGAAGTCTCCTTTTTAGTAGATCTTCTACTGTAAGATTCAGTATATCATCCAGCATGGCATCTTTATCGAGAACTCCCATGATATATAGTCGATGAATCAAAGCTTTTTCCTGTGCTTCTCTCTCACTGGGCGGTAACGCTAATAGGCTTCTGGCACGTCTTCTGATCTCTGATAATAATGTTTTGAATCTCCATAATTCGCGTTTGTTTCTAAGTCCGTATCGGCCCACTAATTGTAATTCCTCATATAGTCTTTCACGTTGCCATGGATGCGATGGAGTCTTATATTTTTTTCTCTGGCGTTTGGGGTCACCCATATTTCTC
>JAHKLF010000061.1 GCA_029856615.1 Candidatus Njordarchaeota archaeon | reverse complement strand
TCGTGAAGATTCAGTGAACGTTATAAAGGATAAATCAAAGATCATTAGAATTAGCAATATAATACTAAGAGAAAAAAAGGCTAACAGTGAACCCTTTAGGATACCCCAAGAGAAAGTACGAAAGTTCTTTTTCTTCATAATTAGCAATGAGCAATTTTTTCTCAAGCTGACTTTGTATATAAAACATACTAGGATAATTATTACTAGCGAGCTCACTAATATGATTAACTCAGCATTATTAGTTATCATTGACAAGAAGGATATGTCTTTCATCATACCTAAAAATCTCAGTGTGGTCATCTTTTTTTCACATGAATCATTCCCACGGATTCTCGTTAAAAATCATCGTGAGGTTTCAAATTTAATTTTCACCAGTGGTTATTTCATTTATTCTGATTAGTAATTTATCTATAATGGCCATAAATAAGTTGGATATCTCATTTTTCTGGATTATAATTGGTTGACCCATATCAGTTAGACTGGTTATATCATTGATCAAAGGGATTCTTCCAAGTAATGGTATTTTCCATTCCTCAATTTTTTCATCTATATTAATGTTAGGGAATACTCTTATTCGGGAACCGCAGAATGGACATACAAAATAACTCATATTTTCTATAACTCCTAAAACGGGGATGTTTAATTTCTTGCACAGATTTAATGCTTTTTGAGCATCTATGAGCGCAATTTTTTGCGGTGTTGTCACTAAAATAACGCCAGTCAAATTCGGAAGAAACCTGAAAATGGTTAGTATTGGATCCCCGGTCCCTGGAGGTAAATCTATTATAAGGAAATCTAAATCTCCCCAAATAACATCTCTTAAAAATTGAATAATCGCTTTAGAAACTAAGGGGCCACTCCAGATAACGGGTTCTTCTTTTTCTATAAAGAATCCAATTGACATTACTTTGATTCCCATACTGTTTTGTGGTGGGATCATACCATTCTTTGAGCCTTGTACACACGCCTTTTCTAAACCAAGAGCAATTGGGATATCAGGACCATGGATATCAGCATCTATTACTCCAACCTTAAAACCCCTCATTCTCAGACCACAGGCCATATTTACTGTAATCGTAGTTTTTCCAACCCCTCCTTTTCCAGATATAATTGCGATTTTGTATTTTATTTTATTCATACGTTCTGCGATTTTCCCGCGTATTTCGAATAGATGATTGAGTGGGTAAGATTTTGACCTCCCCATCTTATCTCCTCAAAAATAACATTAAGTGTTCTATAAGAAAGCCTTTGCTAGAACCTCGGATATATCATAAATCTTTAAATCAAGATGTCTATTGCATCTCACAAAATTAGCATAACATATTGGACATAAAGTTATTATATTACTACTAGCTTCCGCAAGTTCTCTCAATCGACTTAGCGCTATTTTTTCAGCCATAGAAGGAGATGTTGTTTCAATTGGGCCACCGCAGCACCCAGTTAGTAGTTTTGATCTTTTAGGTTCCTTTATTCTAGCTCCAGCGCGTTGTAATAGTTTTCTAGGTTCTTCATATAGTCCTTCATATCGAGCATAATAACAAGCATCATGAATTGTGAATTCGTCGTCAAGAATCATCGACGCACTATTTAGTTTATCTTCTAAAATTTCCAGATAGCTTACTACCTCAAAATCGAAATCCTCAAAGTATTCGGGATATACACTTTTTAGGATATGATAACTATGCGGATCTATAGTTATTATTTTTCTAGCACCAGTTTTCCTGAAGGATTCTATAACTCGCTTTCCTACAGTAATGAAAGCTTCCTCTAACCCCAAATCAAAGAGTAAAGCACCATTAAATATTTCTTCGCCATACAAATAGGCGAAATCTAATCCCGCTTTTTGTAGTAGTGCGGCAATATTTTTCAATATCTCATAAGACTTATTTAATAACTTCTGATCTGCGCGGATGATTCCTCTAGTAAACACTGATAATTTTGGGATTTTTGCTAACATCTTAATACCAAAACGGTAAATAGATGACTTCTCGGCTTTTTGCAGCATATTGACAATAGCATTCAAATAAGGCACCATTGGATAGTAACACGACGTATACAGTAAAGTTTTTCCATGTTTAGGTAATTTTAGATCCAAAGCCCACTTATAACATATCTTCTGATTAATAGGTAATGGGACATTATTCTTTTCGGAGATTTTTATTAGCAGAAGAAACACATCCCTTAATGGAGTAAGCATCTTCATACACCTCACTGAATAATTGGCATGAGCTTTCGTACTTTAGGTCTTGGCGTAATTGAGCCGGAGGATACAAGATATCTAAATTTTCTAATGATTTCTGCTATGTTTATCTTAGCTGGACAGTGTAAGGAGCATGCATTGCATTCTAAACAAGTATAGACCCCTCTAATGGTTTCGGGAGAAATAAGATTTTCTCTCAGTGCAAATAATATTGCTTGAATTCTTCCTCGGGGGCCATATTGCCTTCTAAAGTCTCCGTAATTTAGAGTAGGGCAAGCATGCTCACAGAAGCCGCAAAATGAGCACCTAGATATCTCGACAAATATTTTCCATCGCACATCTCTGGGGTCCTTAATACCCCTTATTTATCTCACCTCAGAAAATCTTCCCGGGGTTTAAGATATTCTTGGGATCAAATATCTTCTTTATACTTCTCATTATTTCAAGAGCCTTTAGAGAGCCCTTTTTCTCGAATTCCATTTCCAATCCTTTTTTCTTAAGAGTGCCGATTCCATGTTCTGCACTTATGGTTCCACCCAAATCAATAGCGATTTGCATTATTTTATGCAAGAACTCCCAGAATTTTGATTTCATTTTTTCATTTGAGGTATCAACCCAAGATGTTGGATGGAGGTTTCCATCCCCAACGTGACCAAATAGAACAAGCGGAAAACTATACTCATTGGCTAGTGCCCGCAATTTTCTAACAGTCTCTGGAAGTTTAGAGGGAGGGACTGCAATATCTTCTATCACAACTAATGGTCTAGACAATTCACTTTCGATTTCCTTTGAGGCCTCAAAGATTGCTGCTGGATATGCAGCACGTCTAATCTCAAATAGTTTCATTTCTTCCGCTTTTGCCATAGTTTCTGCGATTAAAATCTTGTTAGCATTATTATTCTTGAATATATCTTCTAGGGCTCTCAAATACTTCTCAGATATCTCCAAGGGGACTTCTATACCAACAATTAACATGTTTCCACGCACCCCTAATTGTGTTCTTTCAGCACCTATCTTAACTGTTTCGGCATCAGCAAACTCTAGTATAGCGGGTGAAATTCTTTTTTTCTTTATCTCTACAACGGTCTTCATAACGTTTTCCATGTCATCAAAGAAACCAACAATAACAGCAACGTTTTCTGGCTGTGGATATATTCTCAACGTAGCCTCCGTTACAACAGCTAATGTTCCCTCGCTTCCAACTATTAATCTAACAAGATCATAACCTTGCCGGCATTTAGGCGTCTTACAACCAATTTTTAGTATGCTCCCCTCTTCGTCTGGTAAAACGATCTCTAGCTCCATGACCCATTCTCGCATGGTTCCATATACTACTCCCTTGAGCCCCCCTCCGCCAGTATTTATGAGCCCTCCCACTGTGGCGGATTTTGCAGAAGCCGGATCTACTGGGAAGTGATAACCATATTTGGATAGTTCTTCATTTAGATGTATGATTCTAACTCCTGGTTCTACTACTACGAATCCGTCTACTATACTAATTTCCTTTACGGTATTCATTCGATCAAAACTTAAAATAATTCCATCAGGAGATGGTGTAGAGGCGCCAGCTAATCCTGTTGCTGACCCTTGTGGATAAATTTTAAGATTCTCAGCATATGCGAATCGAAGAATTTCTGAAACTTCTTTGGAAATTTTTGGGAAAACCACAGCTAGAGCTTTACTCTCGATGCCTGATGCTTCCTTAGAATACAATCTTATAGCAAGTTCATCAGTTTCTACAAACTCAGCGCCTACGATATTTCTCATTGCCCTCAAAATCTTATTTCTATTAACCACATTAGGCCACCTGATCAGTCCTAGATATTAGTTAATAGATCTCTAATTATAAACAGTTAGTATTAGCATGCAAATGTACACAGTGAGATTTCCTAGCCTACTAATTATGTATCGTCGTTATTAATCGCCTAATTAGTGATGTAGTTCACCTTAAGAAGGGTTATTGTAAAAGGAGGGAGTTGAAAATAAATAGAGGCTTTATGGGGTAAAAATAGCTTCTCAACATGATGCATGTGATATGTATAACATAGTTATTAATCCTATGATGTAGGATATAATTAGGTGATTACTATGAGTATTATGAGTGTTGATGAAGCCATAATAAGTAAAGTAATTATTGAGGAATCACTAAAATTTCTAAGCGAATATACTGATGTAGACGTAATTATCGTGGGCGCTGGCCCCTCTGGGATGACCGCTGCCTATTACTTAGCAAAAAATGGAGTTAAGACTTTAGTTATCGAAAGGAGGCTATCCTTTGGAGGCGGGATTGGCGGCGGGGGGATGCTACTACCAAAAATCGTGGCTGCAAGACCATCAGATGAAATATTGAGAGAAATTAATTGTAGTTTTTATGAAGTGCGGAATGGAATATTCGTAATGGATCCAGCTGAACTAATCGCAAAACTTGCCTCAGCATCGATTAACGCGGGAGCGAGATTTCTCTTAGGAGTTACAGTAGAGGATGTAATCTATAGAGAGAATCCGTTAAGAATAGAAGGAGTAGTGATTCAATGGAGTGCCATAACTTTGTCGGGCCTTCATGTCGATCCAATTGCACTAAGGTCAAGGGCCGTAATCGATGCTACTGGACATGATGCTGAAGTTGTTAGAATCGTAGCAAGGAAGATTCCGGAGGCTGGACTAAAAGAGATTCCTGGTGAAAAATCAATGTATGCTCCAGAAGGGGAGAGGTTTGTCTTTGAAAAGACTGGGAAAATTCTACCAGGATTATACGCAACAGGAATGGCTGTTACGGCTGTCTTTAATGGTCCTAGGATGGGGCCGATATTTAGCAGTATGCTTCTCTCGGGAAGAAAAATTGCAGAAATTGTCATACGTGATCTACATTAGCTGATTAGTTTTCTTTCTTTTTATTCTCTGGTCGCTTCTCTAAGTACTAGAATCTTTATTCTTTGTAGGGGTTCCAAATAACCTATGGTAGGTGATTACCATGATGTTTATCCTTGCAGTAATTGGGACATTGAATTAACGAGTAGTATATAATAATAAAAAAGCCAAAAAATTCAACCGAGAGGTTTAAGTATTAAAAAATCGGCATTAGCTATAAGTTTATAATGATCAGTATAAAGTAGTATCATTTAAATAAATCTAAGTCCAATAAATAGATTATAAACGTTTTTTAAGAAATTGGGAGGTTCTCAGCGATGAATGAAGAAGAAAGAGAGTTGACTGGAGCTAAGATAATTGGAGGACTTTTTTCATTAACAGGATTACTGCTCTTAATAATGGGTATTTCGCAATACATTGAAATTCCTTATATAAGTGAAATAAAAGGGACTCCACTAGCAACTTATCTAAGTAGCGTTGGTGTGGTATCATTATTTTTATATGGGATTCTCGCTATCGCTCTGGGTGTTGGATTGATAAAGGAAGAAGAGTGGGCTGCGGGCGGTACGTTTGTTCTACTATTAGTTATACTTGTTCAACTGGTCTCATATGTATGGTATATGATTAATTCAATTGGCGTACTTAGCATAACTGGGTGGATAGCTGTAACAATAATTATTCTATCTGTAATAATCCTGATATATTTAATTTGGGCTAGTGGCTGGCGCTAAAATTTGATCAAAAAGCGAAATTGTTATTTTTTATTCTTTTATGGTCTAAAAGTATGCGTTAATATGTTTTGAATTATAAAATTAAACAAAGAGAACGCATGTAACACTGAGAATAACCAAAAATTTTATATACAGCAAATAATCCTTTATTTATGCACATAACATAATTGCTAAAAAATTAATGAGGTATGAACAATGGGGGTATATTCGAGAGCAGGAACCTGGTATATAATCCTAGGAATATTCATGCTCCTAAGCGTAATAGGAGCTATAGCATCTTTCATCGGTGCTTTATTAACCGAAATACCTTGGCTTTTACTTGTAATAGGTGTAATTTGGATTCTATCAGCAATAATTTTGATATTAACTGGCGTATTCACTCTTCCGCTGGCTGGAGAATCAGGAGTCGGCATGTTTACTGCCGCAGGGGGACTGTTAATCATCGATGGAATTCTTACTCTGGTATATGGAATCCTGCCGTTTATTGACATTAGCCTATTCTTCTCCATGGGAATGATTGTTAGTATTATCGGATTAATCACGTTTATTCTACTAGGTATTGCACTAATGAGACTAGGGGACACAACGGGCGAGGGAAGCATACGTACTGCTGGCATCATCACTTTAATAGGCGCTATCTTATTAATTATAGCTGTTGGTTACATCATACTATTAATTGGTTTAATAATGGCTGGAAGCGCTGTCAAGAAGTTAGAGTAGAAATTTTTAACCCCCTTCTTTATTTTTTAATGATTTGATCCTTTCTGGTGATTTCTTAATGAGCGTGATTAAAGAATTATTGGAGATTGGATTAGAGAAATTATCGTACGTGCTAGAACATTATTCTGACGAGGAAATACTAATTATCCCTAATGGGGCTTATGTGTATAAAATGGAATTATCTGAAGAGAGTATCAATGAGATAAATAATCTAATTGCAACAATAAAAAGCGGCGCAGTAAAACGAACTGGGGAAATTTTCTTAGCTGGCGTGAAAGTAAAGTATAACATAATGATAAAACAGAAGCTCGGACTGCCAGAGTTCCGCATAAAACTGGACTTTCCACTTATGACCTTTAGACATCAATTCTCGTACATTAACTTCAAGGGAAGAGTAATTAATATAAGACTCGCTGGATCTGAAAGGTACACGATCGAGTTGCTGTTAGACGTTCTTAATAGGGTTAGATTATTTACGTTTGTTTTTAACATGAAGCCGATTCCAACAATTCCTGCTGTGGGGCTTCTAACAAGCGAGGAGAATAGAAGAAAATTGCTAGCTGCTTTTGATCTATTTAAGCAAGCTGGATTGATTAATTTCGTTAAGGAAAATAAAAATAAGTTAGTATCAATGATCTGTGATCTACTCAAAATACAATGAGACAGGATAAAGATTTGATGCGGCGATGGCTCGTATTTCGGATATAAGTAAGATCATAAGTATCCTATTAAAGAAGTATAAGTTAGAGATCCCTTGGAATAAATCCAATTACTCTCTTTTTGAAATCCTTATTAGCGTTATATTATCCCAACGTACATACTGGAGGAATGCACAATTAGCTCTAAAGAGATTCCGAAGTAAATTTAGAAGCCTACGAGAATTATCCCTCGCAAGTGAAGAGGAAATCGCTGAGATAATAAGGCCAGCTGGGCTATATAAAATAAAAGCGCGTAGAATAAAGATGATAGCTAGCGCTTTACTCAAAGAATATGAGGGAGCATTAGACTGGGTCTTGCGTCTTTCTTGCGAGAAAGCAAGAGAAGAATTGATGAAGTTAGCGGGAATAGGTCCAAAGACAGCAGATGTATTTCTTATGATTGCTAGGGGGGAGAAAATTATACCAATAGATACTCATATCTTTAGAATTATGCGAAGACTCGGAATTGCTAGTGCGGAAGATAATTACGAAAGCTTGAAGAAGAAGCTTGAGGAACATGTAAGTCCTGAACTAAGACCTAAGCTTCATTTTATACTAATAAAATTTGGGAGAAATATTTGTAAAGCTAGAAATCCTAAATGCAGTGATTGCCCCATCGCAATATATTGTGACTGGTTTAAAAATCAACAAAGATAGTGAGTATTTGACCACGTCAGAAAATTTGAAGTATCGATATAAAGAATTAGATATATGTAAAGATCCGAATGATGTTAGTTGCACAGAAAGCATTTATTAATATTGTATCTCCTTTTTCTCCCGTATTTTTCTAGTCTGCGTAATATCAATTTGCCTCCTAGCATTGTTATGAGGTCGATCACGAGTTTAATTGGTAAAGGCTGATCTACAAGCCAATGTAGACTTCTATAAACCTCCTTTACTATTATCCTCCAAGCTCGATATATCACACAAAATCTGGCATGGTTCATTTC
>JAHKLF010000060.1 GCA_029856615.1 Candidatus Njordarchaeota archaeon | reverse complement strand
TCCTGGTTGATATACACAAACTTGGGAAAACTATCATATTAGCTACGGCTAGTACCGCTTTAACCAACCAGTTAAGGCGTGTTGCAACAAAAGTTGTTCACCTAGAGCGCGGTCATATTGTAAAAGTTGAAACTCTCAGAAGATTATAAGTTATAAATACTTTATTGCTCATTTTATTATTTGTATAATAGTATAATAACTAATTTTTATTTTTAAAACTCGTTTTTGAATTTAGGAGGACATAAGAATGGCCTTCTGGAAACGTAAGAAGGAAGTTGTAGAAGAGAAGAAGGTCGAAGAAGCCCCTCCAAAAGTTGAATACTTCGTCGAAACTTTAGCAAAGGTATATGAAAGAGAATATGTTGACGTGGAGATTGATAAAGTAAGAAATATCAGAGATGAAAGAAAGATTATAATAGAAAATAAGTCTCCCTTCCCTCTATTTAGCATTAATATTGAACTAGAAAATACCGAAAATACCGATCTATCTTCTAAAATTGTTATACCAAAACTTGAACCAGCTGGTTCTGGGGCTGAAAGATTTGAGAAAGCCTACGGTATAAAGAAATATAAGCTCCCAATAGAGATTCATAGAGAGATAGCAATCACAGGGAGAGGCTCTCCTGTTCTATTTTATGGTGAAGAAAACGAGGTTTCTCTTTCACTCAGTGTGAAATCCCTTATTCCTCTAGAAAAGATGAGTATAGAGATCGAAATTCCAGCTGGTTTTGAAGCAAAAGTATTAGAGAAAAATTCCCCAGAAGAACCTATAATGAGTGCTAACAGAATTTTATGGAATCTTGAACCCCCCGATGTTAATAAGATGTATACTATAAAAACTCTATTAAAAGGATCGCCGACCGAATCGGAGCACTTAGCAGTAGGTTCTTGTAGAATAATATCCGAATCAAATAAAGCGTCATTCAGCGGCGTAATTATTAGGGACATATCAGCAACAGTATTATTGAATTACTCTTTAAAAATCACAGAGATCTCGGGAACTCACGGTAAATGGCAGACAATCCTCTACATTCAGAATAGTTACAGCAAACCAGTGTCAATAGAGGGGGATTTAGAAGTTTTAAATGGGAGAGTAATTCTGGAGGAGACCAGCCGAGAGCACTGGGATATTCCACAAGAAAACAAGTTAATTCTACGAGACGTCATAGCTCATCCAGGTACGCTTGAACTAGGACCTATTGTCATCGAGAGTAAAGAGAAGCCTAAAATTAAAGTTGCAATCGGAGGAAAGGTGCAAGAAGAAAAAATGATCGATGCATTAGGAGAATATAACATATTACCTCAGCTCCTCAACATCCTTAAAATTCATGCAGTTAAGGATGTAGCGATTGTAACTGATCCTACACTAAAGGACTTGTTCGAGAAGAATGAGCTTCCTACAATAGGAGAGAATCTCATTGAGGTTTCTTACAACATAAAGAATGAGGGGTCAGCAATGGTCAATTATATTGAAATCGTAGAGGATATACCAGCATTTCTAGGTGAAATAATAGATCTATCTGCAAAAATTGGCCGCTCAAAGGTGACTATAGAGAAACAAACTGTGTCCTCAGAAGCAAGAAAAAACAAGATAAAGATGATTCTCAAGGATATAAATTTAGATCCGGGCAAAACTCTTGAAATAAATTATAAATTAAAGCCTACTGAAATACCCGCGAAAGCAATGACAATCGAATTGCCAGCAGAGATTAGGCCATCAGTTGACGGAGGAAAAACGATAGCAAGAATTATTCCAGAAACCCCAATAGTCCTAGTAAGACCCGTTAAGAGAGATGTTGAGATCCAGAGAATCGTGGATTATTTGGGCGAAGACACGTTCTTAATTAAAATAATTGTGACTAATAATTCTGATATCCCTCTTCCAGATCATGAAATAAAAATCTTAATACCAAAGGACTTTGATGTACTAGAAGCGGAGCCACAAGCATCGTCAGAGGAAACAGAGAGTGGCACGATAATACTCTGGAGAGGAACCTTAGATATTGGTTCAAGAGAATTCTTAATAAAGGTTCGCGGGAAAGGAGCTTATAACGTATCAGACTTATTAGCAGCCGAAATATCATGACCACTCAAATAGTACAACTTACAACTTTTGCACCATTATCGTTATTTTTTATAATTTTTTCGCACGATTTCTTTGAACTATTGTAGTATCAGACATGTTAATATCCGCTTAGTATTGTAAATTTTCAAAGTCTTAAAAGTATTACTGGGGGGAATTTAAAATGAATAAATATGTTTAATTAAAAGATAAATTTAATAACTAAAAGATACCTTTTAGTTATGAACATCAAATAACATATTTTCTATAAAAGGTATTTGAGATGAAAAATATTATCAATAATAATAGCCATTCTGATTGTTGCCTACCCAATCTCGTTCATGGCACTATCTGGAACAACCCATCCCAATCAGGAAGTAAATGAAATAAAAATTGGTGTCGTAACTTCTAGATCCGGTGCGTTAGGATATTACGGCGATATGGAAATAAATGGGATGATTCTTGGATTAATGTATGAACTCAATATTTCTGATTTCGAGATTCTTGTACCTAACATGAAATGGAAACTGACTTATCAAGATAAAACCATTTATATTATAGCTGAAGATGACGTTGATCCTTAAACGGGTCTCCCAGACCCTTCAATAGCGACTCAAAAAGCCAGGAAACTAATCGAAGAGGACGGCGTTCATATACTCCAAGGATCCGCGTCTAGCTCTAGTGCTATTGCAATAACAAGCATAGCGAAACAATATAAGGTAGTTTTCTTAGTTTCTCCAGCTGCAGATGCAGATATCACCGCTCAATACTTTAATAGGTACGTATTCCAGATTTCTAGTAATACATGGCATGATGCCATTGCCGAAGGTACATGGGCTGTTGAAAACCTAGGTAAGAAATTCGCATTTATAGCACCAGATTATTCATGGGGCTTTGAGGCAATATTATGAGAATATTAGCTATCTCCCAGCACTTTACCAGCCCTTTTATAACGTCGGGTTCCTAAGACCAGAATTAGTGGAAAGAATAGAGGCGGTATCTCCGCCAGTAAAAGTTCAAGTTGGTATTTCACCATTCATAATTCAAGTAGTCAGTATTGCTGCCGTATTAATAATTGTCATCGCAGCGGGCATTATTTATTATAGAAGAAGACACACTGCATGAATTTTTTCCCATTTTCTTTTTCTTTTTTAGCAGAACTATTATACATAAACTTTAACAGTAGAAAAAAATATTCTCGCCAATTGGGTTAAAATCTTTACATACTAGCGCATGTAGATGAAACTCCTAATCTATGTGCTGGGGAATAACCGTGAATATTATAAGCCACTTAATTGTATCATATGCTATAAGTTGCGAATTTAAAAGTTCTGAGGATCGCTTCTTCTTTACTATTGGAGGAATCGCTCCCGATTTTGATATAGTTCTCTATGTCTTATACATCCTTAACAATAATTTATTTATATTTAAGCACCGTACAATATTCCATAGTCCATTGTTAATTTGGCTTTGGATCTTAATTTGGTACCTTGTAATCACATCTTTAATGCACTCTAGATATTCCTTAAGAGGATTAATGCTAATGATTACTGGTTCCTATTTCCATATTTTCTTAGACTTTCTAACAACAAGTGCGATACCATTATATCCAATTAATAGAATAGCTAGATTGCCGATCATAAATTCTGATTCCCCCATCATTCTAGCGATTAGTATGACATTGTTCCTTTTCATCATAATAAAATTCTGGCGGATAATATTACAGTTTCTCACTCGCCCTCAAATATCAAGCTTGCTCTCCACATTATGGTCTAACACGAGTATTAAGAAATTAAGAAATCTTCTAATTAGCTATCTCGTGGTATTCTTCTGCGCCTTACTATTACACTCCGTCTTATATCTCCATCTGCAAGGAACTTCTAGGAGCCTACCAGGAAATATCGTTGCAGTAGAACCTAAATTCATGAGTATTACTCAGTGGATAATAATAAAGGAAAATGACACCCACTACTTAGTTTGGCATTATGTCCTGGGGGAAGGAATAATTAGTAACTCCATATATCAAAAGATTTCTATTCTAAATGGGAGTGTTGAAGAAGCATTGTTGGCTATTATGGAATCACAGCATGATCCTAGAGTTAAAGAGTTATTGTATAGCGGGAAACCATATATAATAATCGTAGAATGGAAAGGCGGGGACGTTTGGATAGTGAAATGGATTAATTTAGAAAGAATACTAACTATGAATATATCAATACTACGTTCCGTAATAACCTATGAAATTACGGTAAGAGTAGACTTATCCTAATTCTTGTTTTTCTCATCAATACCGAAAAATCTCTCCTTGTTCAATCCATTTCTCTACAAGCTTTATTCCCCACTTTAATCCGATTAATGGTTTCCATTTTAGCTCTTTCTTCGCTTTTTCATTACTATAAACAAAGCCTTTATAGAATATTTTCAGCATTTCCTCGTCTGGTAACATTAGTATTGTGCCTAAAAATGACCTCCTAATGCTTTTCACTATCTCCCTTAAAGTTTTCTCTGGAATGTATAACAATGGTTGTTTTCCATTCATTGCAAGTTCTATAAATTTCTCCCATTCAATTATCTCGTCTCCTGCTAATATGTATGACTCACCAGAACACCCGTATTCCAATGCTTTTAGAATGCCAATTGCGACATCGGAGACATAGATTGGATTAAATTTCATTTTGGGATTACCTATGGAAATAACAAGTAGACCTTTCTTCGCAAATTTAATAAATAACGTCCACCCTTTTGTATCTCCAGCACCGTAGATCGCAGTTGGTCTTACTATAGTGATATCTAATCCCTTCTTTACGTAATATTTCGCAACCAGCTCTGATCTCATTTTACTTATTCCATACTCATTTCTTAAGCAATTATATCCATTATCCTCTCGGATTACTCCATGCTTATAAAAATTAACAAACGCTGTGCTTACATGAATAACCTTCTTCACATTATTTTTATAGGCTGCTCTGAATACATTCACTGCCCCGAGATAGTTTACTTTATAAACTAAACCGCGTTTATTATGGTATAATAATGCAGCAGTATGAATAATGTAATCCCGATTCTTAACGGCTTTTTCAAAGGATCTTGCGTTGAGAATATCACCATAATGCACATGAACAGATTTATCTTCTATAAATTGTCTAATTCGGAACAAATTCGTGGTAGGTTTTGTAAATATTGATACCTCGTACCCTCTCTTTACTAGCTCATAAACTACATGAGATCCTAAGAAGCCAGCTCCTCCCGTTACTAAGACTCGCATTTAATGATCACTCCGAGCATTTCACTTAAATTCAACTTAATTGCTCTTGGATGTGATCGCTAGAAAAATTAGCGTAACGTGTATCCTAATCTTGTAAGTTTCTCGTTCAATTGATTATAAAGCTTCATTAGATGAGATACTACAGTATCAATATATGACTTAAGATACTTGTCTTCCAGGAGAGGAAATCTTTCATAGTGCCCTAGCAATTCATTTAGCTGCATAAATAACCAGCGCGTCCCAAACCCTAAAAGGTTATCAACTTTGCTATGGCCTCCCAATCTCGCTCTCAGCGTTACTGCTTGTGTTGCTGTAATTAGTTCAATCGCCAAAAGATATTCCAAATTTTCAAGCATCGTTAATAATCTAATAGCAGCGTTAGTACTCATGCTTACATGGTCTTCTTGGTTAGCTGAAGTGGGTATAGAATGCACACTACGTGGATTAGCTAGTGCTCTATTTTCTGCTGATAATGAAGCTGCTGTGTACTGAATTAGCATTAATCCTGAATTCAATCCTCCCCTTGTTTCATCCCCTACTAAGAAAAGTGGAAGACCGTTATTAAATCTGGAGTCTAATAATAATGATATTCTCCTCTCTATTATATTACTAATAGTTGCAATTGCAATAGCTAATGTATCAGAAACTAAACCCAATGCTTGACCATGAAAGTTACCACCAGAAATCACCCTATATGTGCCCTTGATTTTGAATATTAACGGATTATCACACGAAGACAAGCACTCTTTTTCGAGAATTTCTCTACTCCATGATAATGCGTCTCTCAAAGACCCATGCACTTGGGGGGCACATCGGATAGAATAAGGGTCTTGAACAAATCCTATCTCTCTCCATTTAAGCGTTACACGTCCATCTTTAAGTTTCAAAAGAAACTCTTCTAGCTTTTTCAGCTCATCTAAATCCTTAACATGCACTTCAATTCTCACTTGATATTTTGTGCCCACAATGTTAATGTTTGCATTTTGTATTATCCTCCTAATGATATTTTTAATGCGCTCTCTATTCATTGCACCGTGAAGTATTAATTTCCTCCTATCTAAACTAAATGCCAAAGTGTTATTTTCTGGGAATATTTGTACGTCCGTGATCAAGTCTTTGAGTGGAACTATGTCCTCTGAAGAACGTACAAATTTTGACATCAATTCTGGTTGCTTTAAGTTTTCCTCATAACCTGTTAATAAACGGACATTATATGCAACTGCATACCTTGAATCATAATAAGTTTGATAATTAGTTGTACTGAATAAAATTGGGTTGAATGCATCAATAAAACCACAGAACCCCTCCATTGTCAAGGCTAACGTTGCATCTATTAATTTCACTAACTCTAACAATCTTATAATGATCACACTTAATATTCCCGCTGAAAATGCCGTACCATTATTTAATGCTAATCCTTCTTTATAACTCAATTTGACTAATGGATTAGGGTCTTCAAAATCGGGATCCTTTGGCAGTATTTTTTCCTTGTTAGGCAAATCCCTATAAATGTCATTATAGAGGATTTCCTTTAGCTCTGCTCCAGTGTATTCCCTCCCTTTGTACTCAATTGATGCAGACGGATCGCCTATTAATGCTAATGCCATGTGGGATAAAGGCGCTAAATCACCACTAGCCCCCACAGATCCTTTCATGGGTATTCGTGGAATCACATTTTTATTGAGAAAAGCGACAAAGAGTTCCAATAATTCAGGACGTACTCCCGAATTCCCTCGAGCGAGAGTATTTAATCTAATAAGCAATGTAGCTCGAATGATTTCTTTATTAGCATACGGACCTACTCCTACAGAGTGGCTTCTGAGCATATTGAGTTGAAGTTTCTCCGCATCTTCCTTTGAGATTATTCTTCCCGCAAATGCTCCGAATCCAGTAGTTATACCATAATAAACTTCTTCTCTTGCCACAACGTCTTCTATGAATCTCCTAGTCTCTCTTAATCTTTTATAAACCTCTTCATTCAACCAGACTTTATAATTATTAAAAACAACTTTTTTGATATCATCTAAAGTTAAATCCCAACCAGTGATTTCTACTACATCGTTGCGAGTATTATGCAATAGGGCATTACCTCCGTGATTTCTAAAGATAGATACATATAAACTTAATTTCAGTTTTACATAACACATCATCCACTATATCAAGTTTTACTAAAGAGAGAAACATCTATGCCTATAATAGTATATAATTAGAACTCCACAGTATCACCAATCTCCATTTATGGATATACCTTCTATCACAAATATATAGTGAGTAATATATCCCGAAACTACTTTTAGATGAAAACATTTTAAACAACCAAAAAATTATTAGACTTAGAATTCTATTTATCGGTGCACCTAAAATGAAGTCAAAATTCGACGTGCATGATTTTAAATTTGCAGATATTATAGAGAGGGACAAGAAATTAGAGCGTGTCAAAATAGGTATAATTGGAATTCCCTACGATGGAGCTACTAAGGGGCGGCCTGGAGCCCGATTCGCTCCCAAGGAAGTAAGAGAGAGATTATACAAGTATAGTACATACTGCATCGACTATAATGTTGATTTATCCGAATTATCAGTACGTGATTTTGGGGACATAGATGCACATTTAGAAAGCTTTGAATTAGCAAAAAATAAGATAGAATCTGCTCTACTGGAAGTAATCGATCTGGCGAATGTCTGGATTCTGATTGGAGGAGATCATTCCATTACTGAACCCGCCGTAAAAGCCTTCAGTAGAAAGATTAATGGAAAGATGGGATTAATAATACTTGATGCCCATCATGATCTCAGAGAACTAACGGGCGGGTATATTAGTAGCGGCATGGTGATCGGTAACATCATTAAGACCATGAAAGATAAAATAGACCCGAGAAATATAGCTCAAATAGGAATTAGAGGTTTCATAAACTCTCGATATTACGTTGAGAAAGCCAGAGAATTAGGTTT
>JAHKLF010000006.1 GCA_029856615.1 Candidatus Njordarchaeota archaeon | reverse complement strand
TAAGTATGTCTCCAAACAAGTCCTTAAGAATTAGAAGTTTCTCATTAAAAGAGCAATTCTTAAATCTTATAACGAAGAGATCTCCTTCATTTTCCAATAACCAAGATTTAAAAAATCTATCTTCGCTTAACGCAACAGCTAATCTTAATGCTAAACCTCCTACAACCTCTACGAAGTTATCTTCCGTATATTGCAAAAAGTTGTCTTCCGAAGATCGTCTTGAGATCTCTAGTAGTAAGTCGATTTTCCTTTTACCCAACTCGATTAATTCTTCAACAGTAATTCTTCCTTTAATCTTTTGAAGTGGATACCACTTGGGCAACTTAAAAGTATTTAGACTCATTTTTCTCCACCCTTTGCTAGGTCGGCCAGAGCATCTATAATTATTCTATCTATTAATTCAGGAGGAGGCATCAAGGCATAGCCTAAATCAGTGAGGTTTATTAAACCTCTCTCAGTATCGATTTTTATTATCTTATTGGCTTCTAATTTGGACAATGCGGTTTGTAGGAATTTCTCTGCTCTTTCTTTGTCCATTAATATTGATATTAAATCATTGAGCAAGGATGAAAGAGAGACTTCACCCATAGTACTTATCTTTATATAGATTAAAGCTAATACTGCAAGCGTCACATTATCGAAGGGTTTAAGTTCTTCTAATTTCAATTGAGGATCAACGATGGCTACGAATTTTTCCATTTTTTTGGTACCAGCAGTAAATGTGATGCGCTTTAATTTAATACCAACAGCATTTAGCCTTTCTTCTAACTCATCTAGTGCTTGATTAATAGGCATTCCGGATTGCTTTAAAATGTTTAAGACGCGTGAAACGGGAGCTCCTCTAGCTTTATAGCGACTAGCAAGAATCAAAGCAGCGGCTTTTCGTAGCGCGGTCTCTCTCTTACTATTCTCCGACGCCAAAATTATTTACCTCTCCGTATAATTGCGGTTTTTTCTCTAAAAATAATATTAATTTCGTTTTCCTTTATTAATTGTATTAAGGCTAGTATTCTCGGCGTAATAGAGGTAATGGGTATAGGTCTTGACCATGGAGATATAAGATAATCTAGGGGGCATTCATTGCCAGCTTCTTGCAGTTCCTTTAGAAGTAGATCTTTGTAGTAATCAATTATTCTCCTTTTTTCGTAAATATAGTTGACATAAGGAGGTATTTTAATGCGCCTTTTTTTCCGCTTTATCGGCAGCACAAGTGTGTGTTTTTTAAGTTCTAAGAGTGACTTTATTAAAGCTTGATAGCTGATGCCAAGTACTTCCGCATGCGCACCAATGGGAAATTTCCCCTGTAGAGCGGTTTCGAAGATTATCTTATGGCTAAACAAAGGTTTTTTGCCCATCAAGAGCTCGTATCTGATTATTTCTCGTAAGTAATTGTATCTTGCTTTCACGTATAACTGTAAATTGTAAAAAAGAGATTGACCGAGATCTTTGAATACTAATAGTGATTCCCTATAAAGAGCATCATCGATGAATTTTTTTATCTTATTTCTGATTTTGGGGGGAATCGAATCTGCGCGTGTTCTCACGTACTCCTTAAGCAATTCGACTAATTCTTTTATCTCCTGCTTTATCTGGTTATGTAAATGAGAAGTATTCTTCGCCATGCAGACCCCCTCTTGAGTTGTTATACATACTTCCGAGGATTTCATCCTTATTGATCTGTAAAATTTGTGTTTGTCCCGCTTTTTCATTGTACTCCATGTAGAAAATTCTGTCGGCTTCGCTAATTATCTCTTCTCTATGAGTGGTAATTATAATCCCCTGGAAGTCTTTTAAAGCTGTTTTTATAAGTCTCATAACCTCAATCAAGCTCTGATCATCCAAATATACATCGAATTCATCAAACATAAATATTGGAGTAGGGGATGAGAGCATCATCGCTATGATTAATGCCATTATAGCTGTTGATTTTTCGCCAGAACTAAATCCTCCCTTATCAATCTCCACAGGTTTCTCTCTGTGCAAGTCTATTGTTATGCGGAGCTCTAGCTCGTCGATTGATTTTCCATAAATTTTTACTTCACCATGCGCTCCGAGATGGTTTAATACGAAATTGTAATAATGATTAATTTCTTCGATTTTTTCGTGAAGTTTTGTCATGATTTCCTTTAGTTCCTTTTCATAAAATCTTCTTATCTCACTGATTTCTTCGTCAAGATTCCGGAGTTTTTCCTTATACTCATGTATTTTCTCTAATGCTTCCTTTATTTCAGACAGCTTGCTTTCCATTTTTAATACATTTTCTTTTAGGCTTTCAATTCGTTTTTCTAAATAAGCGAATTCTTCTCTTAGCTCATCGAAGTTGATGGTCTCAATAAGATTTTCGGCGGGTATAATTATTTCTTTTTCTATTATTTCATCGAGTTTTGCCTCCCTGGGGTATTCTCCAACGCGTTTCAAAATTTCGAATAGTACATATAATTCTTTCTTTGTTCTCGTTATCTCATCATCAATCATTTGAGCTTCTCTCTCTAAGGCCTTAAGTCTTGCTGGTATCTCCTCTTTCTCTCTTTCCAACAACTTTAGAGTCGCAAGTAAGTCGCTATACTCCTCCATAATTTTCTCCCTCTCAATAGATAACTCCTCTATTTTATGGTCGATTAATGCGGTTTCGGATTCTATTTGACTTAGCTTATCAGTTAACTCATCAATTCTTTTTTGCAGGAGTTCTATAGTATGTAGAATTTTTCTTCTATCTTCTGGAATTGTCTCCAATCGTTTTCTTATGGCATTAACTCGTCCAATGATACTTAGTAAATTATTTATCTCCTCCTCTAATCGACGTCTTTCGGCATCAAGTGCTCTAATACGATCGGGCAAATGCCTTTTAATATTATCTATTTCCCTTCTCAACCTTCGTATTTCCTCGTCTATTAAGGCGATTCTAGATAGAATTTCTTCCTCATACTCTCTGATTTTTTCCAAATCAAAATTATATAAAATTGAAAAAATATTGGAATCGGGTTCTCTAATCCAAGTAGGTTTTGTAACGTAGATTATATTTTTTGTTAAAGGATCCACTCTCTTTTCAATGATTTCGCCATCTAAAGTTACTGCTTTCTTCAAATTAAGTTTATCTAAAACAATGGACGCTGCAGGAATATCGATAACTATTGGGACATCCCAGTTTCTGGATTCTATGATGGCTTTTACTGGAATGGGAGCATCAATTATATCGCATAGCCAGAAAGCAATTAGACCATGCATTCCCCCCAAAACTCTCTCGGCTTTTTCTTTTAATTTTCTCCTGCGATCTAATGCCTCTGATACTATAGTCCGACAGATCTCAAGAGTATCGGGACTTATGATTCTCTCCTCACCAGGTCTACTAAAGGTAATAATATCAATATTTCCGTAGTTCTTCGCTTCTCTTAATAATTTTAGTAATTTCTGATAGCCATTGCGGTTTAAAGCGATAAAAGATGCCAATAATTTATGTCCTAATGCTCTTTCTATAACTTTGCCGTATTCCAATATTTTATCTGATGGGAGTCTTATTTTCAATGCTAAGATTATGGGGCCAATGACCTCATCGTCTGAAAGGCCGCTTCGAGATCTAATTTTATGATAAATGCTTTCTAGCACCCCCTTTGGATCTAGTATATTCAAGACTTTTTTAATAGATTCTCTTGCGTTTTCTAATTCTCTCATTAATGCATTTTTCTCTACCATTAACTGGTCTATTTCATTTTCGAGTTGTTTGATCCTAAGGAAACTGGCATCTGAACTCATTTCGTTTTCAATGACGGCTATTCTAGCTCTTTTATCTTCTATTAATTGCTTTAACTCATCAATGTCAGCTGATCCCCATACGCGCCTTATTTCCTCTAATTCTAATAATTCTTTCTCGTATTTTTCTCTTATCTCGGCTAATTTAGCTTGATAATTTGATATTTTCTTTTCAGCTTCCTTTAATTCATACTCATAACTTACTCTTTCTTTAACTAAAAGTTCCTCGCGTTTTATTCGAAGTTCTTCGATTTCTTTATCTATTTGATCACGCTTTTCTTCGAGTAGTTTAATTTGATTATGAATTCTCGTGAATTCATTATCAATCTTATCAAATTTTTCCTTAAGCTCGTTTTTCTCTTTTTCAATGTTTATTTTCCGAGTAATTAGGTACGCTATTCGGAGTATATAATATCTAACGATCTTATCACGGGCTTCTTTAGGCGGAACTAACTCTTTTTCTTTTTGTCTCAATATATCTTCATACTCTTTCAGCAATTTTTCATAATATTCTCTATCTCGCTTTCTTTTATTAATCTCTTCCCTTACTAAATCAAGCTTTTCTTTCAATTCTTTCAATCCGAGAGCGCTCATAATTAGATTAACACGCTCAGCAGGTGTAATGGAGAACCACTCGTTAATCCTTTCTTGCGGCAAGAAAAATAATATATTACGGGGGCTTATGTTAACTTTGGAAAACATTTTTATGATGTGATGCTTAGGAACCTGTTTACCATTTAACTTAAATATCGATCTTCCATCGGAATATATGATTCTCTCTAAAACTATGTCCGCTGTATCCGGCAATTCTTCAATGAGTCGGATTTTTACCCTTCCTTTAAGGCGAACACTATTTGATATTTTAGCTCTTATAATTGCTTTATTTTCTCCATACCGTATAAAGGCGCCTAATCTACTTAATCTTTCACGACCTAAACCACCAAAAAGTAATCTAATGGCTTCTAATACGGCTGTTTTTCCACTTCCTTTTCGACCGATTAGGACATTTAAACCCTTATGGAATAAAAGCTTGGAATATTTGTGGGACATAAAGTTGATTAATTCTAGTTCCTTTAACACTCTCGTCCATCTCCACGAGATAATCTAATTAAACTACCAATTATTTTTTGGATAAAACTCCACTGTTTAGTAATGGTTATTTACTTTATTTCAATAGAATTAATTGGCGTCTATTTAATATTTTCTCTATAAAAATAATAAAGAAGAAGTTATGTAGAAATTTAGTAGCGACGGGAATAAAGCACTTATGAGATTTGTCTAGTACTGTCTTTACTCAAGTTAATTCAAAAGGAAGTCCCAGGAATAAGATAAAAGTTATAAATAGTCTTAATGACTTGAATATGAATAGTGAAATTTCAAAAGACGTAAAACCAACCAAGCCGGGGTGGCATAGCCTGGCTAGTGCGCCCGGCTCATAATCGCTTGCTGAAGAGGAGGCCAGACTATTCGATGAGAAACCGGGAGGTCGCGGGTTCGAATCCCGCCCCCGGCACCAATCCTTATTCTAAGATGTCTTATATAGTTGAACCTACATGAGAAAAGCGCGTCTAATCATTCGATGTAATCTTCCTTAGATGTCTCTTTTAGTTTTTTCTCTAATTCTTCTTGTAAATGTCTTCTCTTAAGCTCTTCTCTGATTGCCGTTATTATGATGAAGTACACGAAAATTCCAACTAGTAATATTGCTGTAATGCCGATAGTGGCCAGCAATATGAGTTGCGCCAAGGAGGGATAAATTCTTCTAATTATGAGGAATGTGCTACTTAGAATGATCAATACTAATAATATTTTCATGAGCATTTTTCCTGAGACTACGACAAGCTCTGTGTCATCAGAGTTTACCATAGTTGCACCCCACTATTCACCTGAGGAGAACTGAGAGGGCTCGTCTTAATATTTCTTCAGCTTGATTTACGGGAAGTTGATATGGGATTCTGAAACCCCCTACATTTGATCTACCTCCAGCATCCCAGTCAGCTTTGATGAGCTCAGAGAAAACCCTATAAAGATTATACTTCTTCCTAGTTGCTATCATACCCCGAAGTGCGTATACCCCCTCATACGCCAGAGCTACACCAATATTTGCGACTTTTTGAATTTCCATCAATGCCAGCCTAGCTGCTCCTGCCTCGATAGGATCATTGGCTTTATATTTTATTAGAAGCACTCTGTCGATCAGTGTCTCTGCGCTTTTTGCTTTTAATTTTCCTATTTTTTTAATAAGTTCTGCTTCCTTAGATTGAGACCTTTTTTTGATCCAAGTTATAATTTTATTCCACTCTTTATTCTTAACATACTGAGCAATTGTGCGATATGGAAAACCATCTAGTGAAGCGACATATGCTATAAACATGTCCTTAGCTAGATCAAAATCTTCAATTTCTCCTCGTTCGATGCATTCGAGGGCATCTAATAACTCATTAGGCGCCTCTAAATCAAAGAGATCCGCAATTAATGACGCTACACTATCATAATTTTCATCACATATTATCATGTTTCCTAGCCCTATTTCACGAAGAAGGCTTTTTTTACAATCATGATGATCAATAATTAGGTTTTCTTCGAGTATTGCATCAAAGGAAATAGGGACTTCAATAATTATCGATTTTCGTGCTTGATTTAATCGATGAGAAAAAATTATCGGTATATTAAAGAGTCTTAGAATTAGACCCCCACCGAATACGCCGTCCCAATCCTTATGGGCAATTATTTTCTCATAGTCAATTTTCTCAAGAATAAAATGTTCCAAGAAAAAGCACCTAAATTACCTAATGAAGTGAATGTGTTCTTTTGGTTTTCTTCCTTTAGCCACTTTTATACCCATTTCCTGTAGGAAAAGAATGGTATCCTCCTTTGTTAGCA
Source organism: Candidatus Njordarchaeota archaeon (assembly GCA_029856615.1). GTDB lineage: Archaea > Asgardarchaeota > Njordarchaeia > Njordarchaeales > Njordarchaeaceae > Njordarchaeum. The sequence continues at coordinate 13,288 of JAHKLF010000006.1, read as the reverse complement.
TATGTTTTCTGGGAATTCTTGTTTGCCTTAATCTTCTTCTCTTAACTCTGTATCCTGCTCTTTCCATTGTTACGCAAATGTCAAACCCTATAGTCCCTAATTCGGGATCATATCTCACGCCAGGAATTTTTATATGCTCATCGATTCCAAATGAAAAGTTACCGTATTCATCTATAGATGCTTCCCATACAGTATATTCGTAGACAGCTAAAACACGCTTGAGAAATTCGAATGCTTCTTCTCCGCGCAATGTGACCTTCCATCCAATAGGTTGCTTCTTATGAATCCCAAATGGTTTTATTGTTTTCTTAGCACGTAATAATAATGGTTTTCTCTCCGTTAGACTTTCAAGGATCTTCTTTGCTTTCTCCAGCGGTTCACCGGATTGACCAACAGAGCAATTTATTACAACAGAATGAATTCTAGGTACAAGCATGGGATTATGGTATTTGTCCGGATATTTTTTCAGCAATCTTTGTATGACTTCCTGCATCGAGCTAGCTAGCTTTATCTCTTCCTTCTTTTGAGCGGCTCTAGCGGACATATCACATCACCTTACTCAGGCATAGGCCACGATCTTCGCATTATCTCCTCTATTTCTTCCTCTGATGGAAGAGTTATTTCAGGTCGCTCTTCGCCAATGATTAATATGTATTCTAAAGCCGTTAAAACTTCTTCCCCCATAGGAGTCTCTATTAATACGGTGCTAGCTCTTGGACCGAACATTTTCTTTATTTCCTTTAAAATGCCATGAACCCCCATATGTCTTCCGGCAGTTATTATACCGTACATTTTTTTCTGAAGTCTAAGATGCTTTAGGATTTTCTGATCTGGTAAAGATATCTTGAGACTATCTCCAACGAAATAAGTATCTAATATCTTTCTCCTTTCTTCTTCGCTATTAACTTTGAATAGTATATTTCTTCCGTCCTCCAAGTTTAATTGGATATGCCCATTCGTAACATAGCGTTTTCCTATAATTCTTACGATTTTATATTTCGCTTCCTCAGGGGATATTCTATGAAGGACAAGTCTTCTCTTAAACGGAACTATTCTATAATATTCCTCGGTTCGGGTTAATTCTAATACGTCCATCATTCCTACTGGAAAGCGATAATCAGTGATTATTCTTCCATCCACCTTTATTACTCTCTGATTAAGTATCTTCTTTACTTCTCTTAGTGTTCTAGCGTAACCTAAAATGTTGCGGAGAATAATACCAAGCGGAATACATCTATCTGCGGGATGAGGGCCGGGGGAAGGTTTAATAACGTATTTTCCTCCTTTCTTTCTAGGTACCGGATATAATCTAGGAGTTGCAATTCTCTTTAGTTGTTTTCTTTGACCGTGTTTTGTCATTCTTCTTCACCTTCCTCTTCTCTAGTTTCTTTTTCCTCCTCCAGTTCTTCCTTCATTAATTCCTCCTCACCTTCCTCCTCTTCAGATATCTCCTCAAATTCTTCTTCCTCCTCCTCACCAATAATTTCCTCTATAGCTACCTCCTTGATCTTAGACTTTCTTTCATATGCTTTTTTTCTTTTAGGATCTGATAGATCTAATTCTAGTATAGCTACATTCCATGGACGTAAGGGAATATACACAGTAGAACCATCAGATCGTTTTCTTGTAACATTTTCAACATAAATGCGAAGTCTCTTTAAGTCTACTTCGACTATCTTACCAATCGTTCCTTTAAAGCTTCCTTTCCTTACAATGACTTTGTCTCCAACTCGCACTGGGAATCTTCTTATACCGTATTTCTCGCGGGCTTCTGGGGCTAATGGGGCTACCATCATTTTTTGCCTTAAGTGTAATGGTGCATCGTATATGAATCTTTTCCTCATTTTTCTTGGTTGCTTAGAAAGCCTAGATTTTATTTTCATTAAACTTTACCTCCTTTTTTCATACGATTATTTTTGCAATCTTCCCCACATTAGGCCATCTCCTGGCAGCTTCTCTTGCTACTGGTCCATGAACTTCGCTTCCTAGGGGCTCTCCTTCGGGGTTTATTAAAACAGCAGCATTATCCTCAAATTGAATCCATGTTCCGTCCTTTCTCCTGTATGGCATTCTTTGTCGAACAATAACTGCGCGGACGATTTTTTTGCGCATTTTCGGTGTTCCCTCTTTAACAACACAGACAACTACATCTCCTAATGAAGCGAATGGTATTCTTCTTTTGACACCTTTATATCCTATTACGGCAATTACTTGTAAGATACGAGCTCCCGAGTTATCCGCGCAAATGAGTTTTGTTGTTACATTAATCCCGGGAGTCCCTTTTATCTTAGGATACGTAGCAGCTTTTCTCTTTGGCATGATAACAACGCCTCCCTTATATTACTAGTCGGCTTTTTATTGTTGGATCATAATAAAAATTGTATGTTTTACTCACCCGCTTTTTTTACTATCTGAACAACTACGAACTTAACAGTTTTCGCGAGAGGTCTTGTCTCCATTATTTTTACTATATCGCCTTCCTGAGCATCTAAACATGGCGGGTTATGAGCCTTTATCTTCGAAGATCTTTTTTCGTATCTTTTATACTTTTTATCATGCCATATATAATCTATTCTGACAACGACTGTTCTCTGCATTCTTGCGGATACTACGACGCCCTCTAGTATTCTACCATGTACTCTTATTTTGCCATGGAACGGACATTTTGGATCATTGCATCTTTTTTCTGGTTCTGGGAATAGTTTAGACATTCCATCTCACCGTTTAACCAATTTCTTTAACTTTCTAAATCGATTGACTAAAATTTTTCCATCTATTATTATTTTAGTCTTTTCATCAAAAATTATCTCAAAGACGCATATATGTTTGGGAACGAGGATTCTTCGACCGTCATTATTCAATGTGATCTCTAACATTTTCTTTGTTTCGCGTGTGATAACCCCTAATTTGCCCATTAAGGTGGGATCTCTTGATTTTATTATTCTTATTTTCTTCCCAAGGATATTACCTAAGAGTCTCTTTGGTATTCGCACTAGATTTCCCCGTATTCTCTCATTATTGTTAGTATCCTAGCAATATCCCGTTTAATATGTTTAACTTTACCTACCTCTTTGAGAGCTCCTCTTTCTTTTCGAGTTACCATACGCATTAAAGCGCTCCGTAATTTCATAAGCTCTTTCCTTCTTTCCTCGGGAGACATTTTTCTTATATCATCTGGTTTAAGCGGCACTTTCTTCACTCTCCTTAACTTCTTCAGCTAATTCTACGGACTCGATAATTCTCTTCGCTTCTTCTTCAGCTTCGCGCTTGAATTTCTCTATATCTCCGCCGATTTCCTCGAATCCCTTAACTTCTATTTTATCTGGGAGCTCAGCTATGGGCTTTACAATAGTAACTCTAACACCTATTACGCCTGTCTTTACTAGAATGCTTGCTTTACCTACATCTACGAATTTATCAGCCGGTTCTCCAGAATAAATTAAAGTACCCATAGCAAATCGGTATCTTCTAGATCTCCTCTTTTGCAGTTTTCCTCCTATTCTTATTTCCACACCCAGCGCTCCATGACTCATTACTCGATGCATAAAACTGTATGCAACTCGTCGAATGGGCATGCCTCTACCAATGGCTCTTGCGATTTCTTTGGCAATTAGCTGAGCGTTTAATTCTGGATTCTTTATAGCTTTTACTTCGATCTTGGGATTTTGAACATTGAGTTCCGTTTTCAATCGCTCAGCTAATTCTCTAGATCTACGACCACCACGGCCGACAATAATTCCCGGATTTTTGGCGTATATTATTATCTGATGCCCAAGAGATGTTGGTATGAGATCCACACTTACATATCCCGCAATAGGCGGGAGCTCGCGTTTAAAGAATTCATGTATCTTCCATTTGAGTAGCATTTGTTTTAATATTCTTTTATGAATAGATCCCGTTGGCACACTCATTCTTCTTCACCCTCCTCTTCTTCTACGGTTTCTTCTTCAACTTCCTCCTCAAGCTTCTCTTCAACTTCTTCCTCTTCACCAATAGCTTCTTCTTCCGCAACTTCCTCTTTTTCCTCGGCAGTTATTTCCTCAGCCTCTTCCTTCATCAATTCTTCTTCGACTTCCTCTTCTTCTTCTCTTTCGATCTCCTCTGGGATCTCCATGACCACGACTTCGAGATTTGTTCCTCTCTTCACCTTCCATCCTCTTAATAGCCCTGGTCCTCTTCTATCCGGTCTTCTCCTTAATATTCTACTCTTATGAGCAGCGATTAAGATGATCTTAAGCCTTTTTTCATCTAATCCTTTATCGCGTGCATTGTTTAAGGCATTCTCTAAAACTCTTAATATATATTTTGCGGCCTTATAGGGGTATCTTCCAGGAGCCCACTTCCAATCATGGAGTTCGCGTCTGTGCCCAACATTGCCTTTAAATCTCTTAAAGGGGACTGCTGCTTTTTTCTCCATTACCGCTTTTAGATACTCAATTGCTTCGTGAAGAAACATTCCTCTTTCCATTATCGCATTGCATATTTCTCTTGCATGTTTCCATTTTATTGGTAACTCATAGCCTCTTGCTAAGGCTATTCTGGTCTCATCTGTAAGTTCGTATAGAGGAAATGAATATCCAGAGCGTCCTTTTCCCATTTGTTTGTCACCAATTTATTCATGAACATTACTTATGAGATTCGTTGTTGATTATATTATTAAAATTTCGCTATTTTCGATGAAAGCATCGGGATGAGTAAGGAAATGAGAGCGTAGAGCTGAAAGTCGAAATCTGACCTAATATTAGAAATTAAAGGTTTAGGAATAAATCTTAAGAGAACATCCATTCCTCTGTGTGTGAGTGTATTATACGTCTTTCTTAATAGAAGCATAGCATTAATATTACTCCTCATAAAGGTGTTCCAGATTTTCTCATAGGCATCCAGGGAGATCGTATTATCTAAAAAACCCGTTACTACGCGGGAAGCAATTATAGCACCTAGGCCTCCAAAAACTACTCCTCCTCCAGTAGTAGGTTTTGTTTGACCAGCTGAATCCCCAACCGCAATAATTCGATTCCAGTGGAAACGTTTTATTGGTCCTCCACTAACAACAAGGCCGCCGAAAGATTTTTCAATGGAGAAGTTTCCGAAACGCCTTTTGGCAATGTTTATCACAATTTTTCTGAGTTTCTTAGCATTTTTTCTTGAGGCGGCTCCAACACGCCACGCCCTACCAATGGGATCCAGCGGAATTATCCATGCAAAAAAATCGGGTACTATGAAAAATACTTCAACAGAATCGTGAGGAAAATCTCTGGGGAGTGTGAAGGATCTTATATCCACTTGGAAAGCTGGTAAGATACCTCTCATATGTACTCCTGGAAAACCTCTCAATAACCTCCTAGTAGCTCCTTCAGCGTCGATAATAACGTTTGCACGTACCGTTTCTTTATGACTATTTCTTCCTCGAATTTTGGCTTCTCCATTTGGGGATATAGATAAGACTCTCGTTAGCAATTTGATTTCAGCTCCGAAATCTAATGCTCTTCCCGCAATATATTTGTCCATGGTAACTCTATCTAGAACTACAGCAATGGGTTTTCTAGCATCAATTTTAAAGGACCTACCACTAGGAGTATAAAATCGTGCAGAGGAAATATAGTTTAGTATCAGGCCTTCTTTTTTCAATTCATCAAATAAATTAATTCTCTTTAATCCAGATATACCAACAAGACCTGCACAGTGGGGGGGCTCGCCTACCTTTTTATGTTCCTCGAAAAGGAGGACATCAATGCCTCTTTTTGCGAGTTCAAGTGCGGTAAGACTACCCACAAACCCTGCTCCAACTATTACGGCCTCAAACATTCAAAACACTCACTGTTGTATACTTGAATTTTGAGAGTTTTGTTCCCTATGGATTATGATATATCATTATTAAGGATTATTGACATTAATTACTGATTAAAAGTAATAGTAAGAGTGGAGGTTGTGCCAGCTAGGAATGAAGAATCGTGGTGCAAGAAGAATCCCTTAAATATCCTGCTATACTTATGCAAAGCTGATTTTAGAGAACTCTTAGGCGATACTAGAAAAGCTTTGGAATTTACTGAAAGTTTCAATAAATTTTTAGCTAATACGAAAATTAACCTTGGAGATATAAACATCAATTTACTGGCTTTAAAGGAATGCCTTAGAAGTATTTCGGATCTTCCTAAAGAAGGATATCTTGTCATGTTTGTAGATTATCAACGAAAAAAATGCTTAGATTTAAAGAATATCCCGACGCGCGAAGATATAAGATTATTATATGCTTCAAAGAAACTCAATAGTGAGGTATCCTCGATAGATCAAGCATTAAAACTCATAGATGAGAAGAGAAGATCACTTTGGGACGCAATGGATCAAATAGAGTCCAATATTGCCATACTGGAAGAGCGATTAACTGAAAAAATAGAATTACGGGATGCGCTATTAGGAATAATAGAAGATTTAAGCATAGATCTTGCAATGATAGAAGAGGAACTCAATGATCTGGAGGCGTTAAACCGCATGCTTAAAGTCAATATACCATCAATAGATGGTCTCTTTGAAAGGAGATCGTTGGAAGAGATTGAATATCTAATAATAAGGGATAAAGATCTAATTATTATAACACCGGCTAAGAAATTCGCTGAGATCATTATCAAAACCATTAATTTTGAAGAATTATATAATTTGATGGATATAATTACAACGACAGAAAGGGGAAGTTAAGCTATTCTAAGGTAGTACATAGATATGCTAACTTATCACTGCTAACAAAGAATACATCTAAGTTAAACTTGTTTTGGATGCTCTTCACAATTTTATCAATATCATTAAGAATAAGGAAGAGATGAGACTCACATTTACAATCCGTAGCTCCAAACTTTTTTATCGCTAATAGAGAAAAGTTCTCAAAAATAAATCTAGCTAGCATGCATTCTAGTTTCTCATGAGTTTTGATAATAATGACTCCTAATATTTCTATCGATGGATTAGATGTGAGATAATCGATGTGCCATTTTAATTTTTTTATTCTCCTGATGTGTCTGCAAACGCGTTTAAGTACTCCTCCAGGACCTAGCGCAGATCCTACATAGGCGTATAAACCTTGCGGTAGATCTATATAACCCAACTTTCCAACACGAATTCGAATTTCTTTTCTATTCCTCATCAGTAAGATATAAGCTCCTTTCTCCACCCGCATTTGTATCCCTAGAACGGGAGTTAGGAACATAACTTCATGAAATACCTTATTATCAAAATCATCAAATGAATATAATATAATGAGATTACACCGCAAACATATAGTGAAGGAAAATGCGCATAAAAATCTTGGGAGCAGAAAGTATGGGCGTTAGAAGCATGGCTACATACATAGAGACCAAAGATTGTAAAATCTTCATTGATCCAGGAGTTAATCTCGCTGAGAAACGATACGGTCTACCTCCGCATCCATTAGAAATTAGCGAGAAAGAAAGGGTATGGAAAGAGATAGTTAGATATGCTGAAAAAGCAGAGATCATTATAATTACCCATTATCACTATGATCACTATAATCCCTTTCAAGACCTTTTTATATTTGAGAACAAATATGTATTTCTAAAACATCCCACGCGAAAAATTAATCAAAGTCAAATGAATAGGGCTAGACAATTTTTAGAGAAAATAAAAAAGATTTCGGCTGAGATATACTATGCTGATAACAGAGAATTCTTCATAGAAGAAACGCGAATATTATTTTCACCGCCTGTGCCGCATGGAAAGTCTTCCAATTTAGGCTACGTACTAGAAGTATTAATCGAAGAGGAAGCCGAGAAATTTCTATTCACCAGTGATGTCCAAGGGCCAATTTTAAACGAACATCTTCATTTTATAATAAGAAATAAACCGAGTCTTATTTTTCTGGATGGGCCTGTTACATATTTATTAGGCCAGACTTTTTCGCATGACGACTTAGATAAAAGTATAGAGAATATTAAGAGAATTTTAAATGAAACTCCGGTACGGAAAGTAATAATCGATCATCACCTATTAAGAGATATAAGATGGAGACAATTAATACTAAAAGATATATCACATGAAGAAAAGGAGTACATCCTTACAGCAGCTGATTTTTCTGGAAAACCAATAAAACTACTTGAAGCTAATAGAAGAAGGTTATGGGAAGAGTATCCGGAATAACAAAATATAAATTCTGACAGATTCTCTAAAATGCTAGGCTATATCGCAAAATGTATTTTTAATTAATTAAATACGCTTTATACAAAGAATTTTTAATACTCTATTATGTTAACTTATGCTGATCATAATTCTTTGCCAAATTTATATAAAATATTAACTGGTGAAATTATGCCGAAACACATTTGGGTAGATGCAACCAGATGTTCTGGATGTAAAATATGCGAGCAAATATGTGCTAAAACACATTATAATGCTCAAAACCCATCAAAAGCTGCGCTTAAAATTCATACAGTATTCACAGAAGAAAAAATTTGGCACACACATTCTGTCTGTCAGCAATGTGGTCCAAATGCGCCATGTATTAAAGCTTGCCCAACGGGGGCCCTCTATTGGGAAACAAATGGCAAAATGGCTCACTTAGCTATAAATTTAGACAAATGCGAAGGACACTTCTTATGCGTTTCTGCATGCCCATTTAATGCAATATATCGTCACCCTACAATAGGGAACCCAATTTTCTGCGATCTGTGCGGAGGAGAACCCCAGTGTATGAGATGGTGTCCTATGGGTGCTATAAGATTGGTGGAGTAGGAGGTGAGTGAGATGGGTGAGTTAAAAGGTGGATGGGTAGGAAAGATTCTCCGAGTTGATTTGTCTAAAGGCAATATAAAAGAGCAAGAAGTAAGTAAAGAATTGGCCTATGAATGGATAGGAGGAAGGGGATGGGGCGTTAAAATACTATGGGACGAGTTAGAGGCGGGAACAGAACCTCTGTCGCCTGATAATAAAATAGTGATTGCAACGGGGCCTCTTACTGGAACAATAGTCCCTAGTAGTGGTAAGGTGGTAGTAGCTGCAAAATCGCCGTTAACAGGAGGTTACGGTGATGGGAATATAGGAACGCATCTAGGCCATATGTTAAAGATGAGCGGTTATGACGCTATTATAATAGAAGGGGCTTCGAAGAAGCCAGTATATCTGTGGATTACGCCAAATGGTGTGGAGATAAAGGATGCATCCCATTTGTGGGGGAAGAATACAATAGAAACGGAGATTATATTAAGAAGGGATCATGGAAATGATATAGGTGCCATTGTAATAGGTCCAGGAGCCGAAAATTTAGTTAAGTTCTCAGTCGTTATTTCTGAGTATGGAAGGGCTGGAGGAAGACCTGGCATAGGGACGGTGATGGGTCATAAGAAACTAAAGGCAGTAGTGGCTCAAGGATGGAATGATATCCCAATGGTTGATATTGATGCCGCATATGAGCTTGCATATGAAGCTAGGAGATATCTAATGAGTAACCCGGGATATAGAAAATGGATTGAGCAAGGAACGATGATGACCGTCGAATGGAGCCAGGAAGCGGGAGTGCTTCCAACTCACAACTTTACAGATGGAGAGTTTGAGGAATATATGAGTATTGGCGGAGAAACAATGGCTAAAACATATAAGATGCTCAGAAAGGGATGTTTCTCCTGTCCAATGCCGTGTGGTAATTTATCCATAGCTAGGTTCGGAAAGTTTGAGAGGACATGGGCTGAACTTGATTATGAAAATGTCGGTATGCTTGGGTCAAATATAGGCATAGGATCGATGGACGCTGTAATTAAGCTAAATAGATTGGCTGATGAATGGGGTGTTGATACGATTTCTCTTGGAAGTGTCATTGCGTTTGCAATAGAGTTATATCAGAGAGGAATAATTTCTAAGAAGCAAACTGGTGGATTAGAACTAAAGTGGAGTGATCCAGATACAGCAATACAATTAGCAGAAATGATAATTAAAGGCGAAGCAATAGGAAAATTATTAGCAGAAGGTGTTAAAAAAGCAGCTGAGAAAATAGGAGGAGAGGCTCCAAAGTATGCAATACATGTTAAGGGACTTGAAGTTTCAGCATATGATTGTCATGCAGCTCCTGCCATGGCGTTATCTTATGGCACATCACCCATAGGTGCGCATCATAAGGATGCATGGGTTATTTCGTGGGAAATGAAATACGGAAGGGAGAAGGTAGATAAAGCAAAAGTAGATAAAGTTATAGAGTTCCAAAGGATTAGAGGAGGATTATTTGAAATACTAACAGTATGCAGATTGCCATGGATTGAATTGGCACTCGATTTAGAATATTATCCCAAGCTATTTAAGGCTATAACTGGATTAGATTATGCTCTAGACAGATTTTACTTCATTGCTGATAAGATCTATAACCTAATGAGAGCTTTCTGGATCCGCGAGTTTGGCCATTGGAAGCGCGAATATGATTATCCACCTAGAAAATGGTTCGAAGTGCCCATATCCAAAGGAATGCTCGCGGGAAGAAAACTAAGCAAGGAGGATTATGATCGATTGCTAGACATGTATTATGAAGCACGTGGATGGGATAAAAACGGTGTACCAAGGAAGAGTACACTTGAGAAATTCGGACTAACTGACGTCATTGCAGTGCTTGAAAAAGCCGGAATAAAACTCTCTGAATAGTCTTTTCTTTAATTATTTTTTGGTTGAGTTTAGAATCATCCAAAATTGGGATATATGATAGTTTCTTTCCTTCTTAGATTATCAATATTTGTCTTCTTATTAATCAATAAGTAGAACTTTATGAAAATATTTCATTGTTCAAATTTTTTACTTTTATATACAAATAAGAAATATATAATAATCGCCATTATTGTGATAGTTAGCTGTGCAAATTAAAATTTTTACAAACCAAAAATTGAAAAAATTCTGAAAATATTCATACTATTACTATCATATGCACCACCTATCCATTATTAAATAGGTGTGTACTTATGGAATTAACAGGAAAACAGCCAATTATCCTAAGAAGAATAGCGGGATTATTAATCCTGAGAATTCTCTGGGAGCAAAGAATGCATGGGTATGACATATGGAAACGATTAGAGCAAATGTTGGGCTTAAAGATTCCCCATCCCATAGTTTATAGAATCCTTAAAGAATTTGAAGACTATGGATTAGTTAAATCAGACTGGGAGCATACCAATGCAGGGCCTGCAAGAAAAGTTTATTCAATTACGCAGGACGGTATAAGTCTTTTGCGTGAAAATTTAGAGTATTTAAGAAGGCTTAGAGACATATTATCAGAAATTATAGAATTCGCTGAGCGAAGAGGGTAAAAGTTTCATTTTTAATTTATTTTCGGGTCAAGTGATTTTTGATCCTCATCTTTTAGAAGGTTTTAGCCATGCCATCTTTCTATCCAGATATCCACGAAGAATTGCGGCCTTTTTTCAATCCAAGATCCATAGCTGTAATCGGGGCTTCCCGACATCCGAGTTCGCCGGGATATATAATTTTCCAAAATTTGATTGAAAATGCGAAGAGGGGGATTCTAAAAGCAAAAGTTTACGGAGTAAATATAAAGGGCGGTGAGATTCTGGGTCATAGACTATTCAAATCAATAAAGGATGTTCCCAGTAGCGTTGAACATGTTGTTATAGCTATTCCAGCGAAGTTTGTTCCAAGTGTTATGGAAGAATGTGGTGAAGTAAGAGTAAAGGTTGCTACGATTATAAGTGGAGGTTTCTCAGAGATAGGCAATGTTGAATTAGAGAAAGAAGTTCTACGAATTGCTAAGAAATATAGAATAAGAATCATTGGTCCTAACGGATTAGGAATCTATGATGCATATTCTGGTGTTGATACGATCTTTATACCGACATATAAAGATACTGATGAAGGACGAAAATTGAACATGCCAAGACCAAAACCAGGATATATTACATTTTTATCTCAAAGCGGTGCGCTTGGAGATGCTGTTCTAGATTACATGTGGGGAGAAGATATTGGCATAAGTAAATTTGTTAGTTGGGGGAATAAAATAGATGTAGATGAGAGTGATCTTCTATTATATCTTATGGACGATGAAACTACAAGAGTTGTAATTCTGTATATTGAAGCGTTGAAAGATAATGGCCGTAAATTAATAGAAATTGGTACAGAGTTTTCGAGGAAAAAACCAATAGTGATTTTAAAGGGAGGCATAACTGAAGCTGGTGCTAGAGCGACATATTCGCATACAGCATCGCTTGCAGGAAATATAAAAATCTACGAAACAGCTTTTAAAGCAATGGGCGCTACGTTGGCATCAAATATAATAGAAGTAGTGGATATGGCTAAAGCACTAGCTTATCAACCTCCCGCGCAAGGTAGAAATATAGGAATCGTCACTAACGGTGGAGGACCAGGAATAGTTGTAGCAGATTTGGCGGAGAGGGTAGGCCTGAGGGTACCAGAATTATCTAAAGAGACGCTACAACTTCTTAAGGAGCATGTTAAAAACGGATTAATTCCCTCTATAGCTACATTCTCTAATCCCATTGATATTACTGGTACTGGTACCGATGAATCCTATACTGCAGCCACCGAAGCTGTATTAGAGGACTCTAGAATAGATCTTGTCATCGTGTTAGCATTTCATCATCCCCCAACAATATCAAAAGATATGCCAGTTAAACTAATTAAAGTAATAAGAGATTATAAGAAGCCAGTTCTAATAATGGATATGGGAAGCACGGATATGTCTGCATGGGTTAGGAAGAAATTTGAGGACGCAGGAATCCCCGCATATTCGCTACCTTATAGAGTAGTAGCGGGAGCTAGAGCTCTAGTTGAGTATGGAGAATGGTTAAGGAAGAAGGGGATTTTAGCTAAATATATTGAAAATTGGCATCCCGTTATATTAAATTAAGGATTTTTATTTTGGGAAAATGATTATTCTGATCTTAATATTCTTTTCTAGTGCGAATTTATTGTATTCTTCTCCTATGAAGCTAATCAAAAATTTTATTCCCGTTTTTCCAGGCTTCAAAGTAGTTATATTTAATGGCCCCTCAATAGAGTCTCCACGATTCATCCATCGCTTGTACATATTTAATTCAATATCTATCTTCTCATCAAGCGGAATACAACTCAATTGTACGTGGGAAACAGGTTTACCTATATTCTGGAGGATAATCTTAAATGACTGTTTTTCAGAAGTGTACATGATCTCCGACTTCATATCTACTTTTATTAAGAATTGATATCCGTTTTTTCTCAACCTCAATAACATTAATGGCACCGGTTATGTAAAGTGCTTTTGGTTTGTAATGATGAAAAAATTTAATTAAAAATCATTCAG
>JAHKLF010000059.1 GCA_029856615.1 Candidatus Njordarchaeota archaeon | reverse complement strand
TAAGTAGGCCCGTTGCGTGGCCTAATAAAGCACCATATTATGGAATTTTGCATGCTAAATGTGTGAGCAGAGATTGGACAGAAATTGATTCGGGATCTCCTTCATATGTGAGTTTGTGGAAAACTTTTGAGGGATATGTAATAGCTCTGTATTTACTCAGAATGTATGATTTGACTCAACTATACTTTAATTCGTATACTTATTCGCTGGTAAATGGGTTGAAGAAGTTCATAGACTCTGATGGTTATTTAAGATGTTCATATATTTTATCTGGTAAATTTGGGGCTAAGGCTCTTTCTCCTCATATTGTTGCTCTTAATCTCTATTATCCAATGCTGTTTAAGGTGCGCTGGGGGGAGAATTGGTATAAGCAATTCAGATATAATTATCGTTGGTTCTATTTCCCCCTATTCATACAAAAGCGAATACTCAATAACAATGAAATAGAGATTGTTGTATCGATTCACGACATCTACATAGGTAACTCATCTCTGATCTTTCTTCCTTTCTATGCATCTGAAGACTCAAAGCTACCGATCTTCAATGTTAAGAAAGTATACATGGATGGTAAAGATTGCACAAGCACGGCAATTATCTTTTCTGATAATGTAGTAGCTCCAATTGGACGCACAGATTTATGGAATCATCATGTAGATAATTTAACTCTAGTATATTCAAACCAGAGAGAATATATTATGGACAAAGATTTGGATTTGCTCACGGATTACTGGGAAAGCTTGAGCGGCTTCAATTCATCGACAATAGATAGCGATGGAGATGGAATTTTTGATCCATTTGAAGCTCTATATGGTGATCTAAAAAATCCAGATGATGATCTTGATGAAGACAAAATGCCAATAAAATATGAGCAATTTTATTTCACTTCTCCATTCTTATCAGATTCTGATGGCGATGGTCTAACTGACGGCTTTGAGATAGCATTCGCTCTTAATCCCTTAGACATAGATACAGATAATGATGGGATAATTGATGGGGAAGAATTATCAGTGCAATTCAATCCCAGAACACGCTATACGCCACATAACATGTATTCAGATAGAAGTGACTGGTATTATTATGGCATTAAAAATCTTACAGGTCCATGGAATAATACTCGAGAGGTTAAATTTGAGAAAACCTTAGATTATGACAGAGATGGTATGAGTAATTATTACGAGTTTTATCATGATTATGATATATTCCTCCCAGAATACCCAAGCGTTAAAATTCGGCTTCCACCAGGTTTATATTGGTTTAATAAGAAATGTCTCACCTTAAATTGGACATACGAAAATATTACAGACTTTGAAGGTTTTTCGGTGCAACTCGATTATAAGGATCCCATTTTTGTAGGATATAGTACCGCTTATACGTTCTACAATTTATCTGAAGGTCTCCATCAGATTAGAGTTTACATGCATTTAAGACATGTAAATATATCGCACGAAGCTCTCTTTGGAATTGATTATACCAACCCTATAATTATAATAAACTATCCTAAGAATGAATCTAAAACGCGTCGAAATAATATCACAGTTAGTATCATATATTATGATAAGCTATCTGGCGTAGCTGATTGTCTCATAAAAATTAATGATGATCCCTGGACTAGTATTTATTTAAAACGGAATTTTGAACTAGTTAACCTTAATGCGGGGAAAAACATTATCCAATTCAAAGTTATAGATAATGCAGGAAATGTCAATACGGTTCTGATTATAGTATATGTTGGTAATGGGGAAAAAGAAAACGATTGGACACTATATCAAATTTTGATGACCGAAGCCTTTATAATTTTGCTTATATTTCTATGTGCTAAAATACGAAAACGCATCTCTATGAAGAAAAAATAGTGAGTCTTTTCGTAATAATACGAGTCCTTTTACACATTGATAACATATAAATAGGATGATGATAAAATACTCTTTAAGAAGTCCTTAACTTGTAGGTGTTATGTATTAATTCCACTTAATGAACAATTTTGTGAGAGAGTACCATATTGCTTTCTAGTGCGAAAATCGTTGATACAAAAAATATCTCCATAAAAGAGAACTCCATTGTGATTCGCGATGAAACAACAAATTACCTAATTAATAGAGAAGATATATCCTATATCGAAACTGGAATGAGAATATTTCCGTTTAACATCCATAGAGGCCTAGGAATCGTGCTAATAGCTCTTGGAATATCTTTTGGCATTGCGGGCATAATTTCTTTCTACCTTAGACCTCTGGATGAGACACTATCCATAGTTTTTTCTTCTGGCATTCCAATAATCTTAGGGTTCATATTGCTCTTTATAGATATAAAGCCCCCAGAGAGAGGTTTAAGGATATATAAAGTACTTGGTTTAATTCTAGTGATGTTGGGGTTCCATCCATACATGTGGTATCCCAGTAGGTTATTAATCGCCCTAATTTCTGCCTTATGCGGAATAGTCCTCTTATGGGTTAAACTTAATTATTGTTGTGAAATTCAACTTAGAAGTGGAATAACTATCATTCTAAAGGGAACCAAGGAAGAAATAGAGAAAATATCTCATGAAATCATGTATAGTAAAGAAAAATAGACCTAAAAAACATTATTAAGGGTTATCCCTCTTGCCTTTGTGGTGGAGGAATGTAATAATAGCCACTTAGAGTCCCTTGTAATTCGCCGGTCATTATCCAATATTTTACTAATTGAATCATTAATACGCCAGGTATATTGTATTGGGAGCCCACATCTCTGAGATCAATACTTACACCTCTAGGAGCTTGCTTGTCTAGATAATCTTTAACAGTGTTGAGTAGAGTCTCATTAGCTAATGCGGATCTTCCTTTTGAGGCAATTTCTCGTAATCCTAACCCCAATATCAACGCACCAATATTAAATAAAAAGATCATTAGAATACCTCCAATTTGGATTATTGACGATTTATTCATTTCTCCAAATTTCCAGAATCCTATAGCCGTGAGAATTAATCCTATTAGAACCAGTATTGCGCCTACTCCCCCTAGTCCCATAAAGATTATCATAGGAATTATTATGATCGTAGTGGTTGTGGGTTCACCCGGGGGAGGTGCTTGAATTAGTGCATTCATGCTTATTGACGGTCCAGAAACATAAAATAAAAACGTAATAAAGAAAACAACAAGCACAATTAGCATGATAATTACAAAGAAAATACCGATTATAGCTAGGGATGGACCGAGTGATAACATGTCTTCTCCAGTCATCTCTTTAAGTTCTCTCGTTTTTAGTAATGCGATCAAATAAGTTACGAAAGCTATGATTCCCAGTACTGCAGTAATACCTATAAATAAGCCCACCATCATCTCCATCCATATTGGAGAAATAATTAGTGCTGGCCATGCTAGAAATCCTAGAATGCCAGTTAATAAATACCAGAATCCCAGGTCGCTTAAAACCTCGTTTACACGGGACGGCATCGTTACATACAAGCTCATAATATTCCCTCAAAATTATGCCGATTAGTAATGCATACTATCTCTATTCTATGATACCGTCGTTATTTAAATGTATTTTTAAGAAATCAAATACACTTACACTCTCAATACGTTAGGATTAAAAATATATTTTAAAGTCTCATATGTGATTTAATATACCAATGTGATAGTCCCTAGAAATTAGACTTGAGGCTGGATTAGTTGGTCAATATAATAATTTATCTTTATTATGTGGCCAAACTTTTTAGGTTAGGAGACGGCCTGACATATGACTTCCTAGTTATATGGTCTGCGATTCTTATTTACATTGCCCTCAGAACTCTAAGTAACAATCTTATCGTTGCTAGTGTACTAGTATGGTTAACTATTAGGATAGCATTTGCAGTTAATGTCATTACGGATATAAAGGAAGATTCGTTTGATCCCATGGGACACGAGAAAAATATACTGGTGAATGAAAAATGGTTTATAAAACATGCAAAAATAATCATACTGCTCTGTATTTTAGGAACAATTTCTCTTGCCCTAATTTTCTTAAATAAGTTAGCACTACTCGCATTCTTAATCCAACTATATCTCTGCATCACTTATTCCTATCCTCCTCGATGGAAAACAAAGCCTCCCAGCGACCTAATTAGCCATGGTATTTTCTTTGGATGCGGCATTCCTCTAATCATGCTGATAGAATCTGGGATCACAATAACAATATCAATACTGTTAACGCTAACTGCTATCTTTTTCTTCTCGACGAGTTTTGAGCTAAGTAATCACATAAGGGATTACTACTCAGATTTAAAAGCGGGATTAAGAACTTCAGCAACTGTCTTGGGACTGCAAGCATCAATACAATTAACCCAAGGCTTCATAATTTTGGGAACGCTATTGCTCTCGTTATCTATGGCTATCCTGCATCCAGAATATACTCCTCTCCTCGTCATTCAGACTGGCAGTTTGATAAGCTTAATGAGATATAGGAGATCGTTATATACGAGATACTCTTCGGTAATCCTTGCTATATTATTAATCGAATTTTGTTTACTCTACTCATATTAATTACCTAATCCTAGCTAATTGATAATCAAGCTAATTTGTCATCAGGAAGCTTTTTGTATCATGATAATCGAATCTATATAACTAATCCTCTGAAGTCCCAATTTTCCGAGCTATGATTTCTCTTATCGGCATATATATTCTTTTGAGCGGCCACCTTAACTCTACTCCAGCGGCTTTTAATCTCGCAATTGCTGTATCATAAGGATCCACAATCTCTTCCTCTAGGTTCAGAAGAATCTTAACATCTATATCAGCTAATTTACTAATGAGAGCCATTCTCTCCTCGTGACTCATTATCCTAGGATCCAATGACATTGCAGCTACATGAAAGGGTATCTCGTATTCCATTAGATATCTAATGGCATTAAACGGTAACTCGAATGCTTCAGGAACAGCGCCGGTTTTCTTAGAGAATTGCTCGGGTGTCCCAGCCTTGAGCGATATGCGAACATATACCTTACTGAATTTAGTTAAACTACGCACGTAGTCTTTATCCATGCCAAATAGTATGCCATTAGTCTCTAGAATAAATAATTTAAACCAAGGGTCGTCTTCTACTAATTCTAATAGTGCTAATAAATGATCTTTGCATAATGTTGGTTCGCAGCTTGATAGTCTGCATTTTCTTACATTAGCTTTTTTAGCAATATCCTTGAGTTTCTCGTGCACTTGCGTCGGAGAATAAAATTTACCGAACGTTTCGGGAAAATCTCTTGATGGATATGACCAGCAGAAAATGCATCTTAAACAACAACCTACAGCATAACCTGTTGCTATTCCTCTGTATACGCCTGTTGCATAGAAGTCATCGTATTTCCTCTCATATACGCCTTCTCGATATCTACATACTATTTTCTCCGTAATTTTTGCTAACATTACAGGGTCAAATTTCTTAGATGTAGGTGTAACCATTCTAGGATAGTTTTTGATCAATTCATTTCCATCCATTTTGTTTCTCCGCGCATTTCAATGGCTTCGTCATTCCCCCTTTTTAAATAATTATCTAAAGTAAATTCCAAGAGTCGTCATACTATATATTAATTATATAATGAATAATAGGGGTTATACATATTTCTGAAAATCAGTGTTCAAGGATCTCATTTTCATTGATGAAAATCTCCTAACGGTTGATTTAACTTACTAGATTCTAATGTTATTTATGCTAGTAGCGCTTTTAATATCACTGGCCATAGATTTTTGTGGTCATGGTAAGTGTAAAAGTTTTATTCCTAATTATACAATGTAATTATTTATACAAGTTTCTATATTTAATAGGTATTACTAATGGTGTTCGACAAAAAGTTTTCATTAAGCTTAACTCCAAGCAAAGAAGAAGTATATCCCGGCGATTTCTTGGAAGCTGATATAATAATTAGGCCCGAAGAGAAATTCCATATAATTAGATTAACAGCCTGTTTAGAGAATGTTCATGAAGTTATTTGGTATTCAGTGCAAGCTCATGTCATGCAATTTAATGCTTATACTGTCAGTAGTTCTCAAAGGGAAAGGATACCAATTATTCATATTAAAGAAACCTTAGTTGAGCATTTAGAAGTAGAACCCGGAAGGGAATATAAATACTCTTTCCGTGCGAAGATACCAGATGACGCTATTCCTACATTCACTGGAAATCGTATACGAACTACCTATTATCTAAAAGTTAAAGCAGAGATTAAATGGGGTCTAGATCGGGAAGAAAAGAAGGAAATCATAGTATTACAAAAACCAGAACCCGGAGATATTGTTGAGTACAAGACGGCGTTAGATAAGCTAAATATCACCCTTAAGGTTAGGAGTACTGTCTTGTCTGGTGGGATATTAGAAGGTGAAATGGTAATTTTACCAACTGAGGATAAAGAATACTTAGGAATCCGAGCAGACATCATTCGGGTTGAAGATATCTTCAAATATAATCAGCGGGAAGAAAGAAAAATTGTATCAGAAAAAATTATTGAAAACGTTAAATTCCTAGCTGGAAAAGAGGAACAAATTGGCTTCAAAATAAGGATTCCCGATAAACAAGCATCTTTTAGGACTAATGTTAGCGCTGTTGAGTATTACTTAGTAATTGTACTAGAGAAAAAGTATAGACCCGATAAGTTTATTCGAATACCAATCAAAGTTCTAAGAACAAATACCTAGTTTTTTAATATATTCGGACATAATTATAGACTCTTCTATAGTCATTTCAAATTTACAACAATGCTAAGCATGAGAAAAATCCAATCATTCTGCGACATTGATTACGAGCAAGCATCCAAGATTCCCGAGGATCTAAAATCGAATTCTCTTTGTTATATTCTTTTATAATAAAAAGTCAATAAAATTCAGTAAGGATCTGATATTTTGGCTTCTCTTAAATGAAAAACTAATAAAACATATTGTGGGAATTATGGCGATTTCAAATGGATATCTCAGTAAAGGATGTCTATGAAGCACGAGCGAGGATCCGGAAGTATACTAGGAAAACTCCTCTCTTTTATTCCCATACATTATCTTCAATCTATGGTGCGGAAGTATACTTAAAGCTAGAAAATTTCCAGGTCACTGGATCTTTCAAGGTACGCGGGGTATTTAATAAACTATTAAAACATCTAGACAAATATCGCCATAAGGTTATAATTACGGCCTCAATGGGAAACCATGCAATCGCGTTGAGTTATGCGTCGAGAATCTTGGGTTTAAAGTCAATTATAGTAGTGCCAAGTAATATAACTAAGATTAAAAAACGCAGAATTGAGAATTATGGAGGAGAAATCCTGATATATGGAAAGGATTACGATGAAGCTGAACATTATGCTAGGAAGCTCTCAGAGGAGAAAAATTATGTATATGTTTCACCCTATAATGACATCGACATGATTGAAGGAAATGCTACAATATCTCTTGAGGTCATAGAGGAGAATCCAAATATAGACACACTTCTTGTCCCTGTAGGGGGAGGAGGTTTAATCTCGGGTATATCTTTTCTAGCTAAAAATTTTTCAAATCAAATTAGAGTTCTTGGAGTTCAATCAGAAGCATCACCAGCTATGTATGAATCAGTAAAAAGAGGCAAAATAGTTAAAGTAAACTTATATCCATCAATCGCTGAAGGCCTACACGGTAACATAGAAGAAGACTCAATTACGTTTGAATTTGTGAAAAGGTTTGTGGATGAGATTTTATTAGTGAGCGAGGAAGACATTAAGATAGCAATAAAAACACTTTACGAATTAGAGGGAATAATAGTTGAAGGAGCCGCAGCAGTAACTCTAGCGGCACTTAAAAGATATAAGGAAAAGTTCATGAATTCTCATGTTTGCTTGGTATTAAGTGGAGGAAATATTGATCCTAAACATTTCATAGAAGTATGGAGTGATAACCGATTGTGGTTATAAGTAAAAAACATAATCATCATGCTATTAAGGATACCATAAGTATAACAAGGTGATACCAATGGTAAAACTCAGATTAAAGGTTGGTCCTAAGGGGCAGATTATAATTCCCAAGCCCCTAAGAGAAGCTTATAACATAGTGGAGGGGGGAAGTGTAATAATTGAGCCACGGGAGGATGGTATTCTTATTCGCAGGGTAATGGATATAGACGAGTTGATTTCATGGATAAGTAAGCGGAGAAAAAAGTTGAAGGGGATAGTTGGACGATTAGGCGATTTAGTTGAAATAGATTTAGAGTGGGAGTTTGAAAAATGAAATTCTTCATTGATGTTAGTTTATTGATTTTACTTAAACATTCCTTTACCAGAGAACGAGAAAGCAATAGTCAACGAATTCTACAGAAATATCCTAAAAGAGGAGTTATATACGGATATCCTAGTTTTCG
>JAHKLF010000058.1 GCA_029856615.1 Candidatus Njordarchaeota archaeon | reverse complement strand
GCGAATCCAATTATTATTCCTCATAATAGCGAGTATTTTCACACCGGTTTTTTCTTCTATGCTTTTAACATTTCTTCCAATAAACCATGCTTTTTCAGTGACCTTAATAGCGATAGGGGAACGTAATTCGGGTAATACATCTAAAAAAGCACCTACAATGTATGTATCAACAGAAATGGCTGTTGTGCTTATTACCTCGTCTGCATAACCACTCTTTATTGCCATATTCGCGAGGGCATCATTATATATTCTAACGACGGTCTTTATTTGCGGATTCAGATTTTTGGCTTTTTCAGCAATTATCATATTAATACTATCATTGTCCATCGCAATAATAATTGCACGGGCTTTCTTAATTCCAGCTCTTAGTAATGTTTCATCCAAAGCTGCATGACCAAATATTATTGGGCATCCATTTCGTAGGAGTTTAATTACCATTTCATTTTCATGTTTATCTCTAGGAAGCACTATGAGGCAAAAAGGAATATTCATTCTTAATAATCTATTGATTATTCTCTTCCCTAAGTGGCCACATCCGACGACTATTATATGATCATTCATTATTTGAGCCATCTTTTCTGCTCTTTCCTCAAGAGACAATGTGCGCACCTCGACAAAAGCCATAATTGGCGAGAGTTCGAGGAAGAAAGTGAATAATAAAGCGAGGGCCTCAATCTCATTTTTAGGTTCATAATTTAGAGAGAGAATTAGAGCTATGTTTAGTAAATTTAGTTCTACACCCGAGAAAATTAGTGCTAGGACTAATAATATCACGAACGTAAGCATATATAAAATTGTTTTTTCAAAAGTTATAAGGAGTAGGATTATCCTTTTTCTGATATCCCTCAAGTTCAATTGCATTCTTTCACCATAGGATCAATGTTATAATCAAATCATTTACAGTTTGAATAACGAAGCTATTTTTCTTAAGGCTATTGGCGCGTAAAGAACATAGAAAATATACCAATAGATCGCCACCACAATTATAAGAAAAGCTAAGGTCAGCTTGCTGGGCTTTATCATAGCGCCCGCGGGGTGATTTTTGGGTAACCAATACCAATTCAAGACTATTAATGCTAATCCATATAATGTCATTGCAAATAGATTTATAACTCCCGTGAGTATTATTAGGATGTCCGGGGGTTGTAATAGTACTTGGGTCATTGCGATACAAGTGAAGATTGTTACGGCTATATAGTACATTGTCCGGTAACCTACTTTTCTTATCTTAGGAATATTCGAGTAAAGATTACTAACGAGCATACGGGACGCGCCGTCTAGACAAATTAAATAACTATCAATTAAAAAGAATAGTGCTAGTAGTAGCAATAGTGCTCTACCTAGGTCCCCCCATAAGTGACCCAGCCATTCAGCTTGTACGATTACTAATTCAAATTTCTCTGGAACTAATCCTCGTGGATAAAGAATTGCAAAAGATAAAAGTGTGGTTAGAATAATTGTGAGAGTATTAAGTATGATGCCTATAGCATTATCAATACAAAGCCATTGCATCCATTTACTCCACTCTCTCTTATTCTCAGTAGAATACTCAAATGCATATCCAATGCCAGGAATAGGCTCTGGCTTACCAGTAATTGGGCTTGTAATTCTCCCTATATATTTTGCCATACCAGCATTTTTTTCACGAATCCAAAAGGAATACAGTAAATTCCATATGCCTCCGAGACCAGTATAAGCTATTAAAGTAATAAGAATTTCCATATCTTTCTCATAATCAAAGTCAGGTGGAATAAGGGGCCAATTTGGGTGAAATAAGGCGGAGAAGTAAGAGGGTGTGGCAGAGCGAACTACGGGAGAAAGTAATGCTACGAGCAATAGACCAAAAAAGCTAGCTAACGCGGCTACAGCTTCAATACCTTCAATTATTTTATAAATAATGGGTCCCAGAATAATTATAATCAAAACAAGAATAATTATTATCTCAGCCCAAAATCTAGTTCTATCAACATGACTCCATCCGGGTGGAAATTTCGTTAAATAAGCTAATGCCGTAGCGCCACCAGAAGCATAGCCACCAATCCAAATAGGGACGATTAATACGAAGAGAAACATTATCCATCCAAATAAATGATGCAAACGATGAAATCCTTCAAATATCGTTTCCCCAGTTGCGAGAGTATATCGTCCTATTTCTAAGTTAATCCAATACTGAAGCGAAGCAATTATAAATAACCATCCAACAAAATGCAGACCATATTTAGCTACTACGTAAGGCCACCAGATTAATTCTCCACTACCTTGTGCAAATCCAGCCCACACAATACCCGGACCTAAAAGAATTAATAGGCCCAAGAACTGCGGAAGCGGCTTCTTTCCCCATGGTTCATCTAATCTTCCCAGGAGGATATTCCTTAAGCTCCTTTTTTTCCTCACCCGTAGTCCCTGGGCAGAAGTCGTCCTGTAAAAAAGTAGTAGATGAATTAAGTTAAAATGTAATGAAAATATCTAATTTTAGAGGGGATTTAATAGTGTGTGAGAACTATGGCTCTTCAACTTCCTATAGGTATTGAAATGGAGCAATTATACGTTGTAAGCGAAAAAGATTTAGCAACAGTTATTGGAAGTGGTGATGTAGATGTTCTTGCTACTCCTGCAATGATTGCAATGATTGAAAATGTCGCTAAGTCTTTAGTAGAAGATAAATTACCCGCAGGTTACACTACCGTTGGTATACGAATTGATGTGAGGCACATAAATCCAGTGCCTCTCGGAGCAAAGATTACCGTTAAAGTCCGATTAGAGAAACAAGAAGACAAAAAACTGATTTTCAAGGCGGAAGTTTTTTGGCGAGAATTAAAAATAGGAGAAGGAACGCACGAGAGATATGTGGTGAAAAAAGACAGATTTATGGACAAAGTTAAAAAGCTCGCCTTGAGGTGAATGATTTTAACATCTCCTTATATCCTTAGCTCCTACAAGTAATGTCTTTTCTCGTTCTTGGATTAGTGAGGAAAGCACACTAAAGTACCTATCAGCGCTATCTGCACAAATCGCAACGATGGTGCCACGTTCTATTTTCCTAGCTTTTTGTAATGCTACAAATATAGTAGCTCCTGAAGAGATACCAGCAAAAATTCCCTCTTTCCTAATCAATTGACACATTGTGCTGAGCGCTTCTTCTCTACTTACGGGTATGAATTCATCAATAAACTCTGGCTTGAGTAAGGGCTGTTGATAAATCCGAGGGTTGATGCAACCATCTACCTCATAATCTATTTCAGGATAAACACCAATAATCTTCGTTGTCGGCTTTTTCTCTTTAAAGAATTTTGCAATGCCCATTATCGTACCTGCAGTACCTATTCCTACCACTATATAATCAACATTTCCATTGGTATCCCTCCATATCTCCCGAGCTGTTGTCTTATAATGTGCCTCAATATTTGCTTGGTTTTCAAATTGATTTAGTAATACATATTTCTCTGGGTGTTCTTTCGCCATTTTCTTAGCTAGAAATATAGCATCCTTTTCTGTATCTGTGAAAACGATGTCTGCCCCGTAACTCCGAATAATATTTACTCTCTCTTTAGTTACATTCCTGGGGAGAATTATTATAACTTTGTATCCCTTCGCAGCACCAACCATGGAGATTGCTATCCCGGTATTACCTGAAGTAGGTTCAATAATTATTTTATCCTTTGACAAAAGGCCCATTTCCTCAGCTTTTTCGATCATCCACTTAGCAATCCGATCCTTAATGGACCCTGAGGGGTTAAAGTATTCAAGTTTCGCGAGAATCTGTACATGTGGATTAGGATTGAGCTTTCGGATTTTGACTAGTGGTGTATTTCCTATTAAGTCAACGACCGAATCATATATCATTTTGTAATCCCCACAATCTTTTGTCCAAGTAAGATACATATGATGGTGATAGTAAATATATTTATCGTCAATTTATTGTTAATTAAAAAGAAACGTATAAAAATAAGCGATTAGAAATTTTCATTAGCAAAAGTTTACGAATTGATGGATTATCGGATCCTTTTGGTATATAATTAAGTGATTCATGAGTGAAGAACATTTTTAAGAATATATAGAATATATTAACATGATGAGGTTATGGAGAATAGTTCTTCTATTCAATGAGTGAGCGCTGTGCTCTATTTGATGGTAATTTCAAGAAAATATTCATTAGGTGGGAGAGATTTTTTCCCATTGTGGATTTTCTATGATGAAAAGAAGGCGCCATTAGAATTACGGAGCACACTTAAGGAAATATATAACAGAAAAGGATAGATATGGAAAAGATTTCCATTGGGCCCTAGCCAATATTCTTACGGAATCCATTGATAAATTAGAAGATGTTTTTTATATAACCGCTGGTATTGTATTAAAAAGAGTTGTTGGAAAGGAATTACAATTAGGTCTTTTGGATTTCTATGAGAAAGAGTTTCAAATAAATGGATTGCCCATTATTGTTTTAACCATAAGTGACTCAAAAGATTCTCCAGAAGTAATTAAGCGTTATGTGACGGATTTTCTGCATCAAAACAGGGATTTATTGCAAGCACTTGTTTTTTATCATCCACTAACTGAGGAGGAAAATCTAAAAGCTCAGAAAGTCATAGGAACAAAATCTATCTTAAGCGAGGAAGCAATTAACAATAATTTATACTCAAACGCAAGGAGATTACTTGAAGATGTTTATACCAGAAACAGTTGGCGGTTCAAGCACAATGGTCTAGTTGGTCTTCTTACTAGTAGTATAATAGGTATAATAATCTTTACGTTTCTCGTTAATTTATTCCAGCAAATGTCTGTAATCTTTCAATTGAAATCATGGGAGTATGTCTTATTATCTGCCCTACTAGTGGGTCTTATCACTGGGATGGGTCTCGGCTTCTTTGCTGGTGCTCGAGATATTCTTAAGAAAAGCGCCCTGATTACAACAATATATGCATCAGGTTATCTATACCTTAAATACGGCAGTACATATGAGGCATTTCACAAATTCATTGGATGGGGATTAGCCTATGTGTTTATTTTCACAATCTTATTGATAGGAACTGGTTTTGCATTCATGTATGCGTTTGGATGGTGGATCGCTAGATACATCGAAAATAAAACATTTAGAGTGTGATAAAAATGAGTGTAATTAGGCTTCAACTAACATTAGTATTCATGGGTGACAGTGGAGTAGGAAAAACGTCACTAAGATTACGATTAGAAGGACAACCTTGGGATGATATAGTTAAATTCATTGCTGGCGAAATGACTCAAAGAGGCAAGAAACTGACAATATATTCATCGTCAATAATGAGAGACTATTATATAAATGCTGTTCGATATGAAATTCTATGGACAATCTATGATCTAGCGGGGCAAGATTATGCACGTGAAGTGATTGAGAGTTTGCTTGGACAGGGTAGAGTCGCTGTTGCCGTATTTGATGTTACTAGAAGGATTACATTCGAGAACTTAAGAGATTGGTGGATTCCCAAGTACTGGGAAAAAATCGAGGAAAAGCGACGTAGTAGTAAGCTTTATAAGAGTTTTCATGGTAGAAAAGCTCCTTTAGTCCTTGTTGGTAATAAGATAGATCTTAGAAGGGAAGATGATCCCGATCACGTAAAAACGGAAGAAATATCGATGCTAGCGGAGCAGCTCAGTGAGAAATTGGGATTAGAAGTCCCGTATATTGAAATTTCAGCTAAAGAATCTGATTTTACATATGTAGAAAAAATTTTAGAATTAGCGGCTAACGCTTATGTAAAGTGGCTGGCATTGATCGGAGAGAAAGAGTACTAGAAATGAGGACATAACCAATGGCGCTTGTCTCGCTTGTATTAGAGGTCGTGTATAGATACATAATAATTTTTTCTTTCATTGGTATTGGCGCAATGTTAGTGAGAATAATTCCAAGATACAGCAAACAAATTAATAAAATTCTTGTGAACTCCCTAATTTATATCTTTGTTCCGTTATTGATACCGGATGCTATCTCAAGTAATTTCCATACCATAGCTATATACGCACTTAGATTAGTTTTAATAGCTACAATACTGGTTATATGCTGTTTATCCACAGGAATTCTTATTTCGAGAGAGATATTAAAATCAAGCAACAAGGTCTTAGGATCCATAGCGTTAACATCAGCA
The DNA here is from genome assembly GCA_029856615.1 of Candidatus Njordarchaeota archaeon. Classification (GTDB taxonomy): domain Archaea; phylum Asgardarchaeota; class Njordarchaeia; order Njordarchaeales; family Njordarchaeaceae; genus Njordarchaeum. The sequence continues at coordinate 2,269 of JAHKLF010000058.1, read as the reverse complement.
TTCCAAAATGCTGTTTTTCTACCATTCCCCCTGATTTTAATGATAACAGAATCAAGTATAGGTATTGGTTATGCATCAATATTTGCAGCAGTGCAATTTATACTCTATTCCGTGCTTGGTGTACCCATATGCGTATTGTACGGAGAGCGTGATGGAAGTCTTTCTCAAATAATATCAGAGATTCTACTGTTTCCTCCATCAATAGCTACGCTATTAAGTATCTTCCTGGGATACTCGAATTTCTCGTTCCGTGAATTGTTGACCACTTATAATCCACGAATTTATATTTACTTAATCAAAATGTGCTCAGAGATAACATTATTTTTCTCCTTAATAGTTGTGGGGGTATCAGTAGGATCTAGAAGAATTACTGTCACCAATGAAACGTTAGTGGTGAGCTTTATTAGATTTTTATTATCCCCACTATTAGCAGGTCTGCTGATTTTATTCATGAGATTAGGCGGATTAGTGGTCATAGTCATACTGATAGAGTCGATCATGCCACCTGCGGTTCTTAATGTAGTACTTGCAGAAAAATTTGGTTTAGATTCTAGTTTGACATCAGAAATAATAATAACTACTACTTTGATATCAGTATTATTAGTTATTCCAGTAATAGTTATTCTATGATTATGATTGACTATATTAATGAATGAAAGAAAAGTATATTCCTGAAGGGATAACATTTCTAATGGTTATGATGAACTACGATGTCGTCTCAATGGATAAAAGATGACTTTTTTCTAGAGAAAAATTGGGAGCGCTTATTAAATACGCTAAAGGAGATATTTCCGGACAGGGACTTGACTTCTTTTGTTGAAGCGAAAAATAAAGGTTTGGCGCCAAATCCAGAGTTTTTCGCTAAGATCGACGCTGATATCAATGTTGCTGTCATGGGCATGATGCTTAAAATGGCTATGAAGCATGCGTATCATAGCGTTATGTACTTGATCAGAGTGAATAAATTAATCAAAACGATAATTTGGATATCAGAAGTTATTCCAGTTATATACTATACAGCAATTATGATAGACGATGAGGAAGCTGCTGTGGAGATTTTAACCTTAATCAAATTATTAGCTAAAAAAGCATTGACTCTATCTCCTGAAAATGCGAAAATGATGATTAACGTGATCAGAGATAAACTAATGCAAATGGGTTTGCATAAAACAGCATCTATCATTTCAAAGTACCTACATAACGAAAAATGAAGCAAATCAACAATGCACAAGTTTTTAGCCGTTTTTATTCTCAAATCCGCTAGTTTCTCAAATGTGTAAGAAAAAATTTACTCATGTAATATTTAGAGAAATATTTTTATATAATTTTTTCATGTATAATACATTGAATACATATTCAAAATTTTCATTTTTTGAGGGAGAAGAATGAGAAAAATTGTAGCTACTTTAATTGTATTTGTGCTAATTTTTGGAACGGTAGCAGGCGGCCCTATTCTCGTTCTAAAAGCGCAAGAGCAAACAACAATAACATTTGGAGTCTACGCGGAAGGTGTGGATATTCTCTATGGCGAAAATAAAGCAGTAGCTGCAATAGTATCAAGGATAGGAGGTAGTGTTGATATAGGATTTGACATTAGTGACGAAGCGTTTGAAAACATAGATTACGTGTATCTATCGTTCGGTAAGGGACTTGACTGGACACGATATCTACATAAACCCCTATGGGAGGTCCCTCCAGGAGCGATGCTAGTTCTTGGTTATAAAGTAAAACCGGGATTCACTGAAGATCATGCAGTGCAAAAAGCGTTTGCTGCAGCGACATTAATAGGTAATGCATATGGATTGGAGTTCCGTGTGATGTGGGAGGAACTAAAGAATAATATTGTACATGTGGTATTTTACGCCTTGATGAATGAAACGGAGTTCGATTTATTCTATCAGAACGTATTTAGTGGAATACTGGGTAACCAGGGATTAATGAATCTAATGACTATAGATGCAATAAATGATGCACCCTACGCAAGACTATTATTAGCTATAGGAAGAGATAGAGACGATCTAGATAAAGATGGAGATGAGAGCGAGCTTATCCCGGTCGCGGGGGTTGGATTTATCGCAGAAAATGCGATAATACAGACGGAATCCGGAGAATGGGAGATTTCTATAAATAATATTTTCCAGCGCAGTGGACCGATCACGTGGTCAAATGATTCTATCTGGAGCGCAGTATCAATAAAGATACCCTTCCCAGTGCGAATGAATAAAACTGCTAGTACACCAACTAACAGCTCATTCCCAGAAGTCACTGG
>JAHKLF010000057.1 GCA_029856615.1 Candidatus Njordarchaeota archaeon | reverse complement strand
TGCGTAAACAAAGCTCGCCGTTAAAATCAATATAATAAGAATGCTGAGAATGATTTTTCTTTTCATGCAGTCATTCTGAAACGACGTTTCAACTCACCTCCCAGGTTCTTCTTTACAAGTCACGCCGAAAATAAATTGCATCGATCACTGCATAATAGAATACTACATAAATTATATTATAATTCCAGCGCTCGGCAATAAAAATATTATTATTACTAAGCGAAGAATTCGTGAGCGAAAAAATAATAATGAATAAGATTCATCGGCGTCTGCCTCTCCTCCTTCCTCGCGCCGCAAGCTTTGTATCATAGACCCAGTATGCACCGATTAATAGAGCGCTGAACGCCATAATCATCATCGCTTTAGTAGTATTGGCCTTTCTCATTCCCTCGGTATCGAGAGAAGATGCTACTGTCCAATCTGGATGTATCGTATCTGTTGGTGGTGATGTATCACCTCCACCACCTCCTCCACCGCTATCTTCTCCGCTATCACTTTCTGTCGCTGATGCATCGTTATAGCCATCTATATAACCGTCTATATAGCCATCTTCATAGCCATCTTCATATGTAGTTCCTTTATGATCTGAATAGGTAGTGTATTGTTGAGGTAAACCAGCTTTTGCATCACTTACTCCAGCGTCATAGCCATCATTATAGCCTTCGTTGTATCCTCTATCATAATCTGTTATTGTTTCTCCTGATGCACCGTCATTAGTTTGATCTTCACTTGGTGTTTCTATTACTGTGTTTTCTTCACCTGGCGGCGTATATAATTTCTTCCAGATAAATGTTTTTGAGTAGTATCCTCTCCAGTTTGCGTATCTCATTACTGCATAAATATCGTAGGCAGTTGCCCAGATTCTTATTTTAATGTCGATTGTTATTGTCGTATTGTCTTGTAGTGTCATTGTTATTGCGTCAATTATTTCATCCGCAGTTCTCTCAATAATATAGGAAGATTTTCTCTTTGAAGTTGTTATGTTTAATAATGTTTCATTATAGACTAAGGTACGTTCTCCTTCTGGATTTTCTGGGGATATCTCGTTTAATGTTATCTCTAATTTTCCGTAAACATGTACGGTTAATGTATCCCAATTTATTTCTTTTCCATTCACGCAATAATAGATTTCTAAATGGTAACGATCGACTATGCTGCCGTCTGCTGTAACTAATGCTAATTTGTTTCCGTTTACATCAATGAAATAACTATCGTATGTGACCTGCATATTAAAGTGTTCATCGCCGACTCTAATTTGTGCCTTCTGGAAAAAGAGAAAATATGATCCAATAAGTATGCCTATAAAGAAAATACTTAATATTACTGTATAAGTCTTATTCATCTTCCTCGCCTCCTGCCTTTTCTAGTTCTAGTGTATCTTCGATTCCTCTTTGAGAAAATATCTATTAAATAATAGCCGCCAATTAATAAAGAGCTAAAGCTGATTAACAGTATTGCTTTTTCAACATTTGTTCTTCTCATACCTTCTGTATCTAATGAAGATAGTCCCCATGCGCCACCACGACTTTTCATACCTTCATTATAACCATCAACATAGCCATCTTGAATACCATCTTTATATCCATCGAAATATGAAGTTCCTTTATGGTCTGATTTTTCAGTATAACGTGGTCGTCTATTGAGTTTAGCATCCTGATAACCCCAACGATAACCCATATCGTATCCTCGCTGATATCCTCTATCATAAGCGGTAACTGTAGTATCGTCTGAATCTTCATCTTCCTCAGTTTCTTCCTCTGTATTATCAGAGCCAGGAGTTATGATTTCTAATGTTGGTTCTCGCCAAATAAATGATTTTGCATAGAAGCCCTTCCATCTTGCTGTTCTTTGTATGCCATAGCGATCTTCTGCATTGGCTATTATTGTCACCATTATTTCGAATATTACAGTAGCATTATCGTATAATTTTTCTGCAACAGGTTTTATTAAGTCGACTGCTGATATATCTAATGTATAGGAGGAAGATCGTTTGGATGTTGTTACATTGATTAACGTTTCATTATGCAAAATTTCGCGCGTTCCATTTGGATGATCTGGCGTTATTTCATTGAGATATATAGTTAATAATCCGTTGATTTCTACTGTTAATGTATCCCAATTAATTTCTTCTCCATCAATTGTATATTGTAGTTCGAGATGATAACTTTCAACAGTTTGTCCTCCAGAAGAGACCAATGCTAATTTATTACCGTTTTCATCGATGAAGTAACTATCATAGATAATACTCAGTTTGAAGTTTTTGTCACCAACTGTTACTGTAGCTTTTGCGAAATATAGATAGTAGCTACTAATCAATATGCTTATGAAAAAGATACTCAATATTACTGCATGGGCTTTTCTCATTTATATCACCTTTCGGGAATTGGTGCAGAGGAGCGTTCAACACCGAATAAAACACGGATGAGGAGGGTTACAATAATATAACCAAAAACGCCGAAAATAATCATCGCAAAAAATTGCTCTTCTACTGTATGCGAAAATTTCTGTTGTATTAGAATCGAAAATCCTGCCTGTATTATGACCCAGAAAATAGTTGCTGCTAAATATTTCCTGAATGCTTTTGAGAGCTTTATTCCGAGTACTAGCATTATTGTTATGAAGAATGTGAACATGATTACCGTCATCATTAATAATTCCGTAGAAACATGGAGTTCGAAGAGAGTCATTCGTCATCACCTATGAAATTGTTATCGTTACCGTTGAAGTCATTACCAATGCCGCATTCCAGACTACGTGGATTATCATCGGCGTTGACAGGTTCTTGGAGACGTCGTAGGCTATGCAGAAGACCATTGATGCTAAAAAGATGAACATATGCGTCATCGAGATTGCATACACGTATCCGTGAAATGCTGTAAATAATAATGATACTATCACGTAGCTGCTTAAGCGGTAAAAGATGTTTCCTTCCGCTATGTTATTGAAGATCGTGATTAACCATGTTAATAGAAATCCTCTAAAGAACCATTCTTCGCATATTGCCGCTAATACGTAGAATGATATTGTAACTAGATCCGTATTGAGTTGTTTTGCATTGAGAATATAAACTGTGCTTAGAAACATCCAGGGTAATCCTATAGTGAATAGTGTCAAAATTCCTCTTTTACCAAGTATTTCCGTTGTGCTTAACTGCACTCCGCTAATCTTTGATCCCAATAGTCCCGTGATGAGGAGAAAGAGCATTATTGAATATTTCGTTACTAATGTTGACTGAGAGTTCTGGAGGAAGACTAAGAGAAATAGGAGAATAATAAGCGCGCTGATTCCCAAGAATACCGCAATATAATCCGCAACGTATTGCACTCCTTCTCTTATTTTAGTACGAGGAATGTTTTTGCTACCCATCTCATATCCTCTTCTAAAATTTCTCTAACTCGAGGTCTTTTATTTCTTATCCATGCTTCATAGAGCATCATGTAAACTTCCATTGCTCCATATTGAGCAACTGCTAATCTGAGGATTTCTTTTTTCTTTTGTGGATTCATGTAGACTTTGTATCCCAATTTATAGAGTGGTTTGAGGGCTCCGTGAAAGCTCCAGAAGAATTTTCCTCCACCGCCACTAACTGAACCTTTTGGTGATAATGACATTAATTTCACCGCCTCTTCCTCTTTTTACCTTTCGCTGTTTTTCTTCGTCCTCTGCTTTTAGATTTTGATTTAACGAGAATTGCCATTGTTAATATAGTGAACATTATTAATGCTAGGAATATCATGAATTTTGTTCTCATATCAAATTGCATTACGGGTTCTAATCTATTATTGATTTCTCCCTGTAATATTTGCCAACCACCGAAGAAGCGTAGATAGACCAGCAATATCAATAAGCCGATAAGAACAATCGCAATAAGCTTACGCTTCCATGTACTTCTCCTACCTTCGCGTTCTCTTTCTGGAGACGGTTGACCTTGATAGAAGTTCTGCACTATTTGTACGCCCCCTCCACCTCCTCCTCTTCCACTAGCTCTCGCTACTAATACTCCTAATGCTCTAAATAGTCCCGCCTTACCCATTACGAAGATAATGATTATTGCGAATATTGAGATTACTATTAAAAAGAGCATTATCTGTCCCTGCGGGGACTGGAAATACTTAACTAATCCTTGCGCTGTATCGACATACCATGGGTTTGGTTCTTTACCCAATGTTACAGTATCATTTGGTACTGAAATATCTTCTGGTGCTTCCCCAGTTACCAATGTGAATCCATGAATTGTAAGTACATCGACTGCGATTTTGAATTGCGCATAGACGTTAACCATTTTATAATCCTTTGGATTACCCCATATATCACGCCAAATAGAAATCCCTGGATCTAATGTTCCGCTGAAGCTGATCAATACTGCAGATGGTATATCGGGATCTGGAGTTTTAATTGCATCCCACTGTGGCGCTTCATATTTATCTAGGCTTAATGGATAATATAGGTTGAGTGGTGATCCTTCGGTTGGAAAGTTTTTGACCTCGTATCCTACTTCTAGGTGTGATAATACATCTGCATCAGTTACTGTTGCGCCTTGTTCTAATGATAAAGGTACTACGAAGGCATTCATGATTCCTGCCCATAGGCCTGTTAATGTATAGTTTTCTCCGAGTGATCTTATTTTCCATGGTTTTACTCTGAAATAAAGATATATTGTCCCTGTCCATGCATATGCAGGAAAATCTGTATAGAGTTTACATTTGCTTCTTTCATATTTCCACTTCTTTGTGAACGGGTCTTGATAATAAAGCTCGAGATAACCATTAGTTCTAATTTGTACAGTGAATACGAATCTGTGGAGGTCAAAGATATAAATCGAGTTACCTACCCGAACCGACTTCGTTTTTAATGGTTGTTCATCTGGAGATTTAAGAAAATCCCAGCCAACATGTACTGGATCAGTCACTGTTACGGTTATATCAGGCATTCCTGTTTCTCGATAATCGACGTCAAAGTTTTTCCATGTTTTTGCTCCAGCTTCACTATAATTAAATTTAGAGATATTTCTTTTCGTTATGAAATAATGACCGTAATCTGGATGATCAATTGATATGCCGTACATTGATGTTACTACTTCCCAGCCGCCTGCATATTCTACGAGTGATAGGTACTTCATGCCGATGACTGCCACGATTGATGCCGAAAAAATAAGGAGGAGGAGAAAAATGCTCCTCCCTTTACGTAAACGCTTCATTTAGATCTCCTTAATTTATTTATTTTCTTCTTTTTCTTCTTCGACTACTTCTTTTTCTTCTTCCTCTTTTTCTTCTTGCCATGTTTTTCACCTTTATTTAATTCTTCTTTTAGAATTAACATTTTTCGGATTAATTCGAGTTTCTTCATCGGGTCTCCTCGGGTTTTATCATATCTAATTCCAAGTATTTTTTGACCAGTAGGGATCAGATTTTTCGAGATGTCATCAACTAGAAGTTCGACTATTAGCCTCTTGTTTTTGTTCGGGAAGGTTACTGATTTGGGTACTTCCGTCCTACCATAAATAGGGATAAAAGCGGGATCAACTTTAACAGTTTCTTCAGAAGGTATAGCTTCTCCTTTTTCTACCTGCTCTAAAACATTAAGAGTAAATTGCTTATAGAAATCCCAATCGAATCCCAATCCGTCGAATCCCTTGTCAGCGGAAATTTCATGTTCTTCGTTATCGCTCGGAACTACGACCCAATGTTTATAGAATCTGAATGGCTTTCCTCTTGGATGCGCTTCAACTCTCTTTAACTCAAAATCAGGCGTCTCGAATATCTTCAGTTTCAACCAGTTCAAATCTCCGCCCTTTTGCTGTATATATGGCTGAGTTGGATCTTTGATCACTAATCCCTCACTATCTTTAATACTCTTTACGAATGCTCTCTCTAAGGCTTTCAAATCTCCCGTCTTCACAATGAAATATTCGACGGGTTTAATCACTCCTCTCTTATCAATTAATGTTTCAAGTATTTCCCGTCTGAGTTGCAGCGGATATTCTCTCATGTCTACGCCGTTGTAATAAAGTATATCGAAAACTCTGAATAAAGGTTTATAATTGGGTTTTCCTTCGGGATTTCTGATATAACCTGTTATATCTCCTTGCGGTAAACCTTTCTCTTGTAGTAACATTTCTCCGTCAAGGATAATTGCTCCTTTGATTCCCATTCTCTCAAGATCTTTTAAGAATCGTTCTCTGTATTTATCTCTGAACTTCTCATAAGTTTCGGTCTTTGCGTTTCGAGAATAAATTTGAAAGTCACCTGTAGTTGGATCCGCTTCCATGATTACTCTTACGCCTTTGTATTTCTTGTCAGCTATTACGTAGTCGACGTCCCATGTATTAATGACGTCCATCGCATTGCGAACGAGGTATTGAATTAAATTTTCGTTTCCAACTACTTCTGCATCTAACGGAGTGTGAACGGGTTGTGCAGTGAATCTTCCAGTTTTCTTCATTGTAGAAAGCATGTCCATGATTATGCTTCTGCTGCTGGGAACTCTATCTCCCTTCTTTATTTGCTTAAGAATTGCCTTCTTCGTTAAAGGTTTGAGGGTCATTTCTTCTTCCGCTCAAATAACTCGTCGATAAAAATAGGAATCTTTCTCAAATTTTCACTCATTTCGAGTAATTCCTTCCTAATGATTCCGTCCATTGAAGTTGCTCTCTCCTCGATTTCATCGGCCAACGAAATTGCTTCATCTTTAACGGCCAATAATGACTTTTCCAATTCGTTCGATAATGTTTTACCAGCGTCCAATAATTCTTCAGCTTCTGTTTTCAAAGATTGATATGTAAGTAGAAGCTGTTCGTATTGTGGCTTTACGTATTGTAATAATTTATGAGGCTTTAGTCGTTTTGGTATACCGTGTCTCCGCGGGGACAATGACATCTCAATCACTTTCGCTGGAATAATGCTCCATATAATACTCCTTCATTAAAAGGAATTTCTTTTTTCCTGCATAATCATCTGGCATTCTTTTTCTGAAGACTACTTGTGCATTAATCATTCTGATTGCATCTGCTCTTCCATATCTATCAACTAAGCGGTCTACGAATTCAGGAATTTTGCTGTTTGGAATATCGATAACTCTATCATAACCCATTTCGTGAGCAATTCTAGTCATCCTACCCTTCTTTAATTCAGGTAATTTTACTCCCTCTACCCTCTTTCTTCGATCAATAGGAAGATTACGCTTTGGCTTTATACTCAAGAAAATCGCCTCATAAAAAAATAATAACAATATTAATTGGAATAAACAATCTAGCTTACAGTTAATGTTACGTTAGTAATTGAAGCATCAGCAGTACCAAAGCTTAAGCTTTGAATAGCGGTAACTCTCAGAGCATCATAGACATAGAAGTTAATATTGAAATTGCCCGTAGTAGAAATCGTGAACGTAATTGTTGCGCCTAATGTTCCATCAGTATCATCGTAGGCACTGTCTCTAAATGAAGGCAGATAATAAACGAAGTATCTCGTAGTACCAATTGTTCCAGCGTAGTCATAGCCTTCTGGAGTAATTGCAGTAGAGTTTACTGCAATTACGAATATTGTTCCGCCTTTGTAAGTATAGCCCGTCTCCATATCAGTGTAGTCGTCACAGCCATACCAGCTATTGCTATCTAGACCAGTGAAGAGCATGCTTACGATCCATGAAGTAATTCCTGATTTACTTACCGAACTACTCGAGGAAAGTTGATTACCAGTTGAGGCATCCGTAGCTACCATTGTGATCGAAGTCGAAATCTTCTTTAGAGCTATATTGCCCAATGAGACTGTAGTATGCTCTGCGGGTACATCTGTCGGTATTGTCAGTGGAATTAATGGCGTAGTATAATAATCCGAAGCTCGAACTTGTACATATATTGTCTCTCCAATTCTATATTCATTCTGACTTTGCGCTATTCCAGTTGTAGAATCTACTGAAAGCTTTTCGAGTCTATTTCCAGCAGCATCGTAAATATAAATCTCTGCGCTCGTGATTGTAGAACCAGTAATATCATCAACAGCACGTAACTTAATATAGACTGGAAATGTTTCTGGCGTTTCTTCTTTTTCACCAACGATGCCTGATAATAAATTGCCTACTTTCTCTCTGAATGCTGGCGATACTACCCATGCGAATATCAGTAGGAACATGAAGAGTACTACTAATATTTGAGTATTTATCTTTGTGCCGCCTCTTCTCTTGGCCATTCTATTCACCGAAAAGATAGGCGAGTGTTAACGACGAGTGGAGAAGGCCTGCTCCCAACAGGGAGCATATCGCCTTCTCTTCCATTATATATTATTTAGAAAAATGTGACGAAATATAGGAAAATGCTATTCTATGATTACGTGTCGTTTGAGGTATTCGTTAGCTGTTTTATCTAATCCTACCCATATTCCATATTCACCGTAATGATCCTTAAACCCAACTCTTGCTTTATATCTTCCTGATGGTAAAAGG
>JAHKLF010000056.1 GCA_029856615.1 Candidatus Njordarchaeota archaeon | reverse complement strand
GATGTATCTACAATTATATGGGGTTCTTTGTCCACGTTGAAGACGTCGAGAGCTAATCTTTCTTCTATGCTTAATATTTTTTCAATCGAGCTCATAATGATCTCACCGCCCCTATTCCGTCACGAATCAACGTTAATAACGATACTTTTTCTTTTGTGGTTTTCCTGAAAGTTGGGTAGAGTCGGCGAGGTACACCATCTACGGTGAATATCTCTCGGAAGAAATTACAAAGTATATCTGGATAAATAGAGTATATTCTCTCATTAGAGAGATATTTCGGTGCTTTTCTAAAAGCATGAAGCTCCTTTAGTACAAAACTTTCTTTTAATAAACGCACATATTCAGATAATGCTCTCTTTGATGTATCTCTTGATTCACGAGCTTTAATTATTGTGTCAGCAGCAAGCTTACCGGATTCCATCGCAAAATCCACGCCTCTAACTATTATTCCGGTGTTTAATTCGAAACCAGCTGCATCGCCCACTACAAGGTATCCATTACCGTATAATTCACTTTCTTTTAACGGCCCCTTTTCGACAATTAAATGTGCGGAATACTCTATCATATAACCGTCTTTTATTAATGGTCTTATCGTGGGATGCATCCGGAATTCTTCTATAATCTCATAAGTTTTTATCTTATGTTTAGCTGGTTGATCTAAGCGGATAACAATACCAAGGTTTATTTCATTTTTCATAGTATACATGAACCCGCCGCCAATAGCTCCCTTTGATGGATATCCTACGAACAAAGAAGCGACGCCTTCGTCAGATGCGACACTAAATCGTTCATTAATCTTTTCTTCATCTAATCGTATAACCTCTTTAACTCCTACGGCTACTTCATGAGGCTCGATTTTTCTTTTCAGTCCTGCTTTTTCTAATAATACAGTATTGGCTCCCTCTGCAATGATAGTATAATCAGCCAATAACTCTTCTTCTCCAGCAATTACACCTCTTACTACTCCATCCTCAAATATAAGATTGTCTACTCTAACACCCGTTGCTATTAATGCGCCAGCTTCTTCAACTTTATTTCCTAGCCATTGAATGAATTTGGTTAAGTAGGTGGTAAAGCTATTCCTAACTAATTCATCGTCTTTGAAGTATTCTATTGTCACCGCACTATTCTTTGTCATAAACACAAGCCTTTCTTTGCGCACCCACCGCTCAATGGGAGCTTCTTTCTCAAATCCTGGAAAAAGTTTTCTTAAAACATGACTATAAATTCTTCCTCCGTATATGCTTTTTGAACCCAATTCGTTTCCTCTTTCTAGGACCACAACCTCTAAACCAGCTCTAGCAAGGAAGTACGCTGCTGTAAGTCCACTCGGGCCAGCGCCGACAATGGCTACATCAAACTTTTCAGACACTATTTTTCACCTTTGATCTCCTTGAGCCTCTTTACTAATTCTGGCAAAATTTGATATAGATCACCAATTATTCCATAATCCGCGAATTTGAAAATTGGAGCATCGGGATCCTTATTAATGGCGACGATGATCTTAGATCCCCTTATTCCAGACGTGTGTTGAGGCTGACCAGAAATTCCAATAGCAATGTATAACTTAGGTTTTATACTTACTCCCGATATTCCAATCCACTCTGGAGCCCAACCATAGTCGGCAGCGAGAGGGCGAGTCACGCCCCATGCGCCTTCTAGCGTTTTAGCCAGCTCTTTGATCATTTCTAAGTCTTCCTTCTTCTTCACACCACGACCAGCTCCTATAACTACCTCTGCGTCTTCTAAGGGTATTTCTCCCACGACTACCTTGGGAGTAAACTCAATCAGACTCATTTTCACATCTGCTACATCAATTGACTTCTTAATGATATTAGCTTTTTTCCCTCCAAACTCTGTTGGACTAAAGATGCCTGGTTTTAGCGTCATGACAGCTTTATTTCCCTCAATTATCTGTGTAGAGAGAGCTTTTCCTGCATATACGGGTCTTTTGGTAAGGATTTTTCCATCTTCGAATGATATTTCCACGATATCAACGATCAAACCTAGGTTTAGAGTAGATGCGAGTAAGCCGCCTAAAATCTTGGTCTTATAATTGGATTCTAACATTACTATGTTAGCATTAGTTTCATCAATTATCATCTTTAGAGCTCTAAAGTATATTTCTGGATTAAATGCTCTGAATTGTTCATCATCAAATAGGTATACTCCATCAATGTCGAGGCTAGCCACTTTTTCTGCTAAATCACTAATATTGTGACCTATCACAACTGCGTAAATTGCGTCGCCAATTTTTTCCTTTATGATTTTAGCGGCAGAAAGAAGTTCCTGGAAACTTCTCTCTTTTTCCCCATATATTATGATGCTCATAACACCCCCTCCTCTCTCAAGTGTTCTATTAATTTATCAATTATCTCCCCGATTTTAGAAGGATCAGAGGCATCAAAAATAATGTTTTTACGCTTTTCTTCGTATGCTTTAACCTCGGATATTTTAACAAGAGATTCTCCTATATCAACACCTAGTTCGTTTGGAGAAATTTCAAAGATCTGTCTTCGTTTTGCCTTAAGAATGTCTTTCAATGTAGGAATTCTAGGTTCATTTATCTCTAGAGTAACCGTCACTACTGCGGGCATTTTGCTCTTAAATTTATAGGTCCCATCGCCTAATTCGCTTTCAATGGTTACTTCGTCACCTTCAATTTCTATCTTTTTTGCAAATGGTAAAATTGGGATCCCTAATAGTCCAGCAACTCTAGCTCCTAGAGTTGATGTGAAGCTATCCGTAGAAGATGCTCCAAGGATAATTAAGTCATATGGGCCATGTTTATTGTAGAATTCCGCAATTATTCTGCTTACAACGTGAGTATCTGGGATGCTCTCGACAGGTAACAAATAAGCTTCGTCAGCACCCATAGCGTAGGCTTCCATAAGTATTTTCTTTGCATCGGGAGGGCCGATAGAGATAACAGTTACTTCTCCATTAGTTTTCTCTTTTATTCTAAGTGCTTCCTCTAGGGCTCTTTTATCCATATCTCCCATTTGCTTCGGTGTTTCGTCTTCTTTTACTTCTAGAGTTCTGGGATCCATGATCAAATTATCAACTTTAAGTGAGAATTTCACTCCAACTAATATCTTAGCCATTATACATCCCTCAGAACCTCAAATAGAAGTCTATCCAAAAAATATCCACCTATACAATATAACAATAAGGAATATACAATATTAACAAAAATTAAATAGAGAGAGAAATAGATCCCATATTTTTTCAACACTTTTAAAACGATAATAAAGGGGAATATAAGTAGCTAGGAGAAAACCAAATAAGCTCCAAAATTTGTATAGAGGAACTATCTATGGAAAGGAAATTTAGTCCTGATGAAATACATAATATGATTAGCGAAGCGAATCTTATCCTGAATGGTATTGTCCATAGAACGCCTCTTGATAGATCAAGAACGTTCTCAGAAATGACTGGAGGAGAAATATATTTAAAATTAGAGAATCTTCAAAAAAACGGGATCATTCAAGGTGAGAGGAGCCTACTACAAAATCTATAAACTATCGGATGAAGCTAAAAAAAGAGGAGTGATAACAGCATCTGCGGGGAATCATGCGCAAGGCGTAGCATACGCTGCTAGCATGGCTAATGTAAAAGCAAAAATTATAATGCCAATATTTGCTTCAATTTCGAAGATTTTAGCTACTAAGAATTACGGTGCAGAGGTTGTATTATATGGTCAGTTATTTGATGAAGCTTTGAGGAAGGCATTTGAAATTGCTGAGACCGAGAAATTAACTTTTATTCACACTTTCGACGACCCTTACATCATAGCTGGGCATGGTACAATAGGATTAGAAATCATTAGTCAGTTACGTGATCCAGATATCATTGTTGTTCCTATCGGAGGTGGTGGACTAATTTCAGGGATATCCATCGCTATTAAGAAAAAATTGGGTAATAAAGTTAGGGTTATTGGGGTGCAAACGGAAGCGTTTCCTGCAGCATATGAGTTCTTCAAGGGAGTAGAATTAGAAGAGAAGCCTTTTGCTACAATAGCGGATGGAATCGCGATCAAAGCCCCGGGAGAATTAAATGAGGAAATAATAAATGAGTTCGTGGACGATATTGTCTTAGTTGATGATAGTGAGATTGCTGAGGCAATTTTCCTTTTACTTGAACGGGGAAAAACTCTTGCAGAGGGGGCTGGAGCAGCATCATTAGCTGCTATAATATCTAATAAAATTGACGTTAAAGGAAGAAAGGTTGTTTCAGTTATAAGCGGGGGTAATATTGACTTTCGCATTTTAGTGAAAATCATAAATCAGGAGTTAGTGGGATTTAAGAGAGTTATTCGTATTAGGGCAATTATTCCAGACAGGCCGGGAGCATTAAGTAAAATGCTATTGATTTTAGCTGATGCTAGGATAAATATTATTGACATAAATACAAATAGGTACGATCCCGCGATAGAACCGTATCAAGCGTCTATTGAACTGATAACTGAAGTTCCAGAGGAAGAGAAATTTAATAGGCTTCTAGAGAAATTAAAACAATTAGGGTATGAAGTTCAAATAATGACATGTTAAAAAAATGCATTATCTAAAGATAGGATTTCATAAAAAAGTTTTTAAAGGTAATATAACTAGGTTTTTAGAGGGAGTCCAAATGAGTCTTGAGGAGCTGGAGGAATTAGAGGAAGCAGAGCCGATGGTTGAAGAAGAAAGAAGAGGGTTTAAAGCATCCTCTTTTATCCTTGGGTATCTATTAGGTATTATAGTTTTCACCCTGATAATAATTAAGAATCAACCAGAGCTTTTTGGTAGCATCCTCGATTATCCAAGTATTCTTATCCTTGCAATTGAAAAATTCCCAGTTCAAGGAAGCATTTTTCTAGATCTTTTATTAGGGGGTAATTATATCCAAGCGATCTTACTTATCATCCCAGCCATAATTGCAGGCTTGGCTGGAGGATTAATCTGCGGACGAAGTGACTACGGTGCTACTGCTGGCGGACTTGTATGGATTGTAGGCTTTTTGCTTGGGCTTCTTTTCCATACGATACTCGTAACAGGAACTATTATTATAAGTGATCTAGGTACATTTTTGGAACTATTAATGGGATATATTGATATGAGTAAATTTATTGATCCGATAATATTAATAGTATTCGGGGCCATTGGAGGTGGAATTCGCAGATAGATCTTAAAGTATGTTGCTACTTATACACAGTTTGATAGAAAACGTATTTTTTAGCAACGTATTTAGCTATTATGATTAATAACTGATCCATCGGTATTCCGATACTGAGTGAAATTTCTTCTAAAGATTTTTTTCCATCACATAAAGCTAATACTTTTCTCTCAATTGGATTTTTAATTTTCTTTAGAAATTTATAATTCACCAATATGGGTCGTATCACAGGTTTAACTCTATGAGCGTTCTTCTTATCAGTGTTCTTGCTTGTCATCGTCATTGATATTCTTTCGGTAATCTGTCTGCTAACACTCACTGTAATTATTTTATCGTAACTTTCAATTCCTCGTAATGCTCCATTATGGTCTATATATAGAATAACTACATGAGGCGGGTTTTCACCGTGAATCAATGGAATAGCAGCGATTCCACTAGGATCTTTGCGAATATCGTTCAAATCTATATCAGCATGAATTTCCTGACCACATACTGGACACGTTGCTAGAATTCGTCGTACTATACTTCGATCTGACATATCTGTTCACCCAGAATTAAAGATGCATTAACTCCCTTTCCTTTTTTTATAATGATCTCATTTTTGATGAGTTTTCTAAGTTCCCTTATGATAACCATAGGATTCGACTTGATGCTTCTCAAGAGATCATTTATAGATATGCTTTTTCGTCTTCCAATGGCTTTTAATATTTGGTAGGCTATCAAATTATTGGGAGAAAGCATTTGGATCACCAAAAGATAATATTTCAAGAAAAAATAAAGAGGATAATATTGTATCAGGATTCATGGCTGGTTATTTGATATAAAAAAGCGGCATAACCTAAAGAATTAGGGATGTTTTTTACACTTCACACATACTCTATTATATAATCAAACTTATCATAGTAAATATTGCCATTCTTCCATTCAAGTTCGCCACGCTGATTATCTACTGGATCGCTTCTAAGATACTTCTTTGGTGGATAGAATTGCACCATTATATCATTATTAAGTACTGTTCTGAAATTATCTATATTTCCAAAATAGAACCTATGAATCGTGGGATCTAGCGCTTTCCATCTTCTACCAAATGATAAATCCGCAAATAACCATCCATACGGTTCTATATAAAATTGTGCCCAATCATGCGGACCTGGCCCCTTAGATACTGGATTAGCGTACCATCCACTTTGCCAGCGGCTGGGTATCCCAATAATTCTGCAGAGAGTTATAAACAATATTGCTTGAAATCCACAATCTCCTCTTAAGTTCCTGGCAACAAATTCGGCTATGCTCTCATAGGTACAATATTCTACGACATAAGTATACGTTAAATTGCTAGTTAGCCAGTCGTAAATCTTCCAAGCTTTTAAATAAGGATTTGTTTCGTCTCCAACTATCTCATGTGCAAGATTTCTTAAATATCGTGTGAAGATTATATGTGGGGGTTGTTCTCTTGTATATTTCTCATACAATTCACTTTCCTCGTCATAAGGCTTTACGTCATTTGGATTCACACGTTTATAAAAAGCGTAAATCGTGTACTCAAATTCAGTTTTGAATTCAATTGGTTTATCTCCTAAGACTTTTTGCTCGAAATGTATTGTTCTCTGAGGATGATTCTCAGGTGCTAAAATATATTTCTCTGGAAAACATGATAATAGCCTAACCGAGGTTTGCTGATCCCCAATTCGAGGGAAAGGCATCCAGCATTGCACTATTTCCCCTTCTGGGACGACTCCTGGCTTGAGTTTAATTTTCATTCTGACTCGTACCCTTCGGGGGAAAATGTATCCTTCTTGATTAGAGTTTAGGATTTCCAATATGTGATTTCGAAGTGCTTCTCTTCTCCTCCTCTGTTCTTGTTTCTTCTCGGCTTCCTCTTTTTTAGCTAAGCATTCTTTATCTCTGCATGTAAACAATAAATTGGAGATAAATCTATTGAAGAAATATCTTTTTCCATCGATTAAGATGAAATCAATGAAACCCTTGTCTATCCATTCATAGAACTTATCCACAGAGATCTCTGGAAATTCTCTCTTGAATGTTTCTATAGCTTTTTCTTCTGAGATACTATAATCTTTCAGTAATCTCTCTATTCGTTCAAGCTCGTATTCCAAACGTCGTCTCATTTCTGATGGTATATTTTTACTAAGCATCTCATTTATTTTACTCCTAGCAGCATCAAATAACCCGAGACGTTCAAGTTTCTCTATATCTTCGGGTAATCTAATATACATGAACTCTAGCATGAGATCTCCCATAAAATGTTTTAAAAAAGTTATAATTTCTCAAATTAACTTTTTAGCATTTTTATCCACAATGTATCCGTATTAAGACTAGAACTTCTTCTATTCTTTTATATTTCTCAGTGTTTCTTTGGCTAACTGAACACCCTTCTTAAATGTACATCCCTTTCTCAACGCATACTGGATGAAATCTTCGAGAATTTTAAGCCTTGGTGTTCTCCCAATACATGCTGGATGTAGAATTAAGCAAAAGTAATTCACTTTCTCTTCAATTAAGGTATCAAGCCAATATTTCCAATCATTTAAAACCTCTAAAGGACTACGATATTCAAGTTCGAATAAAATCCAATCATCGAAGGTATCGTATACTGGTAATTCTACAATTTTTTGTCCATTAATTTTCAGTAGATAGGGTTCTTCGTGATCCATTAAACTACTATCGTAAATAATACCCTTTGCAACTAAAATCCTAAGAGTGTGCTTGCTGAGTTCCCAGTAAGGTCTTCTAAAGCCATAAAGATCACTCTGAAATCTCTTAAGAATTTCAATGGATTTACTGTGAATCCTAACTTCTTCATCATAGGATAATTCATCTAATTTTTCGTGCTTATAACCATGAAGTGCAATTTCATGTCCGTCATTAATAATTTTTATTACATGGTTCTGATAGTTTTCAGCTACCCAACCTGGCACAAAGAATGTTGTCTTAATACTGTATTTACGAAGTAGCCTAAGAACCCTATCTAAACCTATATTGACTGAGAATTTAGCTCGCGAAATTTTTACAGGTTTGTCCGAGTAATAAAGTTGCTCAGCTGAATCAGCATCGAAATCGAATGATAGAAAAATTCTCATTTTTTTGACCCGTGAATAAATAAATGACATTAAGTCCCAATTCTCAATATTTTTGGTAATTTCGGAATAAAAGCAATTGCGAATATTCTGTTATGACAATATAATCATCCATATTGGAACAACGATTAACGTTAATAATAGAATTCCAATGATCATTAGAGGGAAACCAACCTTAACTATCTCTCTAAATTTTAGATAACCCGTACTGTAAGCCAACATAGTAGG
>JAHKLF010000055.1 GCA_029856615.1 Candidatus Njordarchaeota archaeon | reverse complement strand
ATCAGTACGGCTCTTTCCTCGGGTGTTGAAGGTCTATAGGGCAACTTCCTTCCTTTTTGCATTCTTATCGAAAATTCGTAAGCTATAATTGCTACTGCGTGAGAAAGATTCATTGAGGGATATCGGGAAGAAGTAGGAATTGTTATAACCATATCACATACGGAGAGCTCTTCATTCGTTAATCCCGTGTCCTCGCTTCCAAATAGCACTGCAATCTTTCCAGATGAGAACATATAATCCCTAATCATGTCGGATGGGACAGCATTGCGCCATGGATTTTTATCTCCGCCGATTCTCGCTGTTGTGCCTATCAGGTAATTGACGTTTTCATGCTCTATGAACTCTTGAATTGTGTTGTATTTTTTGGAACTTAGCAATACGTCCTTGGCGTGCGCTGCCCATTTAAAAGCTTCATCATCTAATTCACAACGAGGAGAGATAAATACGAGCTCATTAAAACCAAAATTCTTTATAACTCTGGCTACACTACCTATATTTCCCGAATATTTGGGCCTCACTACAACAAATATCAGTTGTAATTCGTTACTCAAAAAAATCACCGGGAGATTAAAAATGATGCTAATGACGTACAGTTTTCCCACAATGGGAATTGTTATCGATGTTCCAAATTTGTATTATATAGTATACGACATTTTAAGTAAAATTCCTCATGGAAAAATAACCTCATATAAAGAAATAGCTAAAGCCCTAGGGGATATTAAAGCTGCTAGAGCGGTTGGACAAATAGTGTCACAGAACAAGTGGCCAGAGAAAATTCCATGTTATAAGGTAATTCATTCTAATGGTTCTATAGGCAAATATAGCGCAGAGGGAGGACAGAAAAGGAAGAAACAATTGCTTACTCATGAGGGAGCAATAATAAGGGGGGATAAAGTTATTAATATTTCTGAAATGCTCTGGTCTTATACTGATATGGGTATTTTCCCTGTCTTAGAGAGCTTAAAACGACAGCAGGAATATCTAGCTTTCTTAGCGCAAAAGCAGAAACCTCTTTCTTTGCATTTTAAGAATATTGCGGCATGCGATATAGCGTATCTTGATAAATTCCCAGAGATCGCGATTTCTTGCTGCATTTTAGCAGATTTCTCTAGTATTAAACTTGTTAGTATATCCTTATTACCCCTATTCTTCCCCTATATTCCTGGTTACTTAGCCTTTAGAGAAGGATCTCCAATTTTAGCTGCTATTGAAAATTTGATCTGTGAAAAAAATGTTGCACCAGATTTAGTAATTTTAGATGGACATGGTTTACTTCATCCGCGTAGATTTGGTATAGCGACTCATATTGGATTATTACTCAACAAGCCGTCGATCGGCGTAGCTAAAAGCTTACTCGTAGGGAAAGTAGACACTAGTAAAAAGTGTTCATTTAAAGATATATTTTATTATCCAGTGTATCTTGATGGTGAAATAATGGGATATTGCGTCGAGAAATCTAAGAGAAGGATTTACGTTTCGCCCGGTTATAAGATTGATGTAGAACAAGCTCTCAGTTTAATTCTTAATCTTGAGTGGAGAAATCGCAGAGTTCCCGATTTATTGGCAATACCTCATGATATTGTCACGAGGATTAGACAGTCTCTTAAGAATTACCTTTTATCCTCTCTAAAAAATAAAGAACTGCTCTAGCTATCATTTTCGCAACCCTTACTGGCTCAGGATAGCGCCCATGAATTGTGAAGCGGTTAAGAATTTTAATGGCATCATCGAGCGTTATTCCTAAATGCCTTATGAAGACCTTATATCCATTCCTCAAAATTATAGGTATTCGAGGCCCGTTTCTTCTATATATCTCAAGTCTTTTCTCTCCTTGTGGGAGATTGAGTAATATATCACCTATTCCTTCACTCTCTCTATAAGTTACGGCAATAATGGGAAGTTTCGCTTCCTCGTATAATTCATGTAGGTCTATGATGTTGTATAAAGAGATTATTGTGCCACCTAGCATAATTAATCCGACATCCGGACGATTAAGGTTTTCTATCATATCAAGAATTCTTTCAGTAGCATCAAGGCCTCCTAATGTAATTGTATTAAATATTAGCCCATCTACGAAAAAATCGCCTCTCATTACTATTCCCGCTACAACGGACATATTTTTAAAGTGTGTTAATGATCTACTAAACGACTCCGCAATTCCAAGAACCCTAAAGCCCTTTTTTGAAATAGTCACTTTCCTCTCCATTAACATCACGCTTGATCTGCTTATCTGAGAATCCTAGTTAAGAGAAAAGGTATACAATTAATTAGAATGCATAATCGTTTTCTTAAGTAGTCGCGGCATTAGCACTGAAAAACTCGCATATGGCAGAAAAGGGCCTAGTTCTGGAATTAATCCACGAGCTGATGTCCCCCACTTACATATAACAGCGTGCTCTAGAAATCCAAGTCTCTCTATTTTAACGATGTCCCTCAGATGCCCCGTATTTTTTATTGCTTTTTCTACTTGCGATCTTGTAGCTCCTAAGATTATTAGCCTATCTAAACGTGAAGAAATCCACTTTCGAAACATTCGTGCTGTAGTTAATGCTATGCAGCCATAAATTATTCTTTTTTGCTCATCGATTTCGCGGTTAAAATCTAACTTTACATATAAGGGGAAATATTGTCTGACACCGAATAGTGAAAATAACTCTTTATCTATTTTTTTCGAGACTCTAAATATGCGTTGGACAAAATTCGAGAAAGGTATTTTAATTTTGAAAAAATCAGGTTCTAGTAGGCCTATATCCACATAAACGGCATAGTCATTCATAGCTCTTACAAATCCTCTAAAAGTAAGTTCCTCCCTAATATCTTCCCATTTTAATGGTTTCCCGAATTCTCTTTGCAAAAAGTTAAGAGCAATGCGTGCATCTGAGCCCGTAATTACTATCTCTATAAATCTTTTCTCGATAGTTAGAATATCAATATCATCTATATCCAGATCTTCCATAAGAGATTTTAAATAAACTATGAGAGAGTACCTAATGCTCTCATTTACGGGTACATACACCGGAAGCAAAATTTTACCAACTGCCCTTGTAGGCATTCTTAATACCTATCCTCCACAGAGATTTCATCTTTAGGCTAGTAATCAAGCCTACCATAGCCTACTAGTCTATACTCTCTCTCAATCTGTCGGCTTATTACTACGATCTCCCCCTTTGGCATAGCAAGAGGTCTTAGAAGGGAGACTTCTGCTTCTCCTCCATCGCTACTCTCTATGGTTCCTAAATTAACGTTCGTGCCTGTATTAATGAGGACTACTTCTCCCTTACGCAATGGATAATTCTTCATCTCAACTTTGGTACCGACAATTTTTGGAAGCATAGTTAGATCCTTTATAATAATTCTCTTAACGACTGGGGGGAGTCTATCTGGTCTACCCGCAACGCTTCCCGCTAATCCGTCCCCTTTTGTCAGTCCAGGATCTAAATTTGTTGCTATACCTATTAAGGAATGAGGAGTTGCTTTATCTAATGCATGACCACCATCTGTTCTAATACTAACTACTTCGGATACAAGAGGAATAGCTTCATTTTTTTCTGTTATGTACCCGGGTCGTATTTCTATTTCATCGCCAACGCGTATTTCTCCTCTTTTAAGGGCACCCCCTATCGCTCCGCCAATTAATTTCTCTGGCGATGTACCCGGTAGATTGGGATCAAATGTTCTAGCTATATACATTAATGAATCTCCAGAAATACTTGTCTTGCGTGGTTTAAAGTACTTTAATATTGCGGCTAGTAGGATATCAATATTAATTCCTAATGCCGCACTGACAGGGATTATGGGAGGAGCACCGTACTCGGTATTATTCTCGAAGAAGTCGACTATCTGCTTATAATTCTCAAACGCCTTCTCTTTAGAAACTAACTCTATTTTATTCTGTGCGACAATTATATCTTTTATTCCCATTATTTGTAAAGCGAGTACATGCTCACGCGTTTGTGGCATAGGACACAGTTCATTCGCAGCGATGACAACTAGACCATAATCAATTATCGAGGCGCCCGAGACCATCGTTGAAATTAGGATTTCATGCCCCGGATGATCTAAAATTGAATAACAGCGGATGTGTCTTGGTTTCCTGTTCTTAGCGCACTTTGGATTGGCATTAGATACTAATGCCTCGGGTAATGAGGACTCAGGGCATATCATAATATCTAAATGTGAATATCCTAATTTGATAGTTATTCCCCTTATTAGCTCCTCACTATATGTTGCTGGAAATTTCCCAGTAAGCGCTTGTGTGAGCGTGCTCTTACCATGATCTACATGACCCGCCGTTCCTATAATCCCGCAAGATCTGTGCTCCTCAGGCTCCTCTGGTAATGTTAACTCCTCTAAGTCAATATCTAGCAATTCTGCCAGGGCTTTTT
Organism: Candidatus Njordarchaeota archaeon; assembly: GCA_029856615.1. GTDB lineage: Archaea > Asgardarchaeota > Njordarchaeia > Njordarchaeales > Njordarchaeaceae > Njordarchaeum. The sequence goes on along the minus strand of JAHKLF010000055.1, from coordinate 4,099 downwards.
TGTCGAATAGCTCTTTTTCGTTCTTCGCGACTTCATAGTCCGTCATTTTGCGCACCTTCAAACGCTAATGACTATATATGATTCAACAAAGTAAAAATTAATTTAAATCCAAAATAGTCAGTGGAGATCAAGGGAAACTTAATTATACGAAATAATTTTGATCTCCTGCTCTTTGACATCTAGTGTTCGTTATTTATTCCTCTCTTGGAGATAAGGGAACATCATATAACTCTTTAATTCTTACTTTTGTTATGCTTTTAATGAAAATCTTAATATCGAGAAGAACACTCTGTGGTATTATTGATGCATTTAATAGTAGAGCGATTGATACTTTTTTAACACCGTGAAAATTATAAGATATTGACCACACAGCTTCTCCAAGAGTCTCGTTACTAGGATCTCTCGCTATTAGTATTATTTTCCTTATCGATTCAAAAAAGAAACCTTCAGATTTTATACTGAGGCATATTGAAAGGTATGTTATATTTGTATTAGTATCATGAATTAAATAGGATTCTTGTAGATGTACATTAAACTCTCCAGGAGTTATGATTGCTAATGATATAAAAAGGGAGCCTATGATTATGATGAATATCATGAGAGAACTTAAAGAACCAAGTTTTCGTGGTAGGTAATTAAATTCCTTAATTCTTCTTATTTCCTTAATCTCTCTTTGTGATACAAATGATAATATTAATGTAGTTAATATTACGAGGAAAAGCAGAACTTTAATCACGGGATTTTGTGTGATCTCTATTAGATATCCCATGCAAGGTATCCTCTGCACTAACCTTCCATAGAGATTATCTTCAGAAACCCACCCCCATGAATCTATAGCTATATTTCTATCGGGGTTATCTCCCTTAGTCAGAAAGTAGTACTTACCATTCTCGAATTTTTTTGCAACTACTCTATGTAAAATGTATATGTTTTTGGTTATTGGATGCAAAAAAACGATTACATCGCCGATTTTCACTTGCGCAGCATTTACTTTTTCCAGAATTATCAAGTCTCCCTTATAATAGGTCGGTTCCATAGATCCAGAAGCAATATATGCTATTTGAACTCTAAGCTTAATGCTTAATATTACTGTAAAAATTATCCCCATTATCATGATCACAGCGACAATATCTTGAATGATTGCTCTTCTCCTCCCATTTTTTTGAGACTGCATAATTGGATTCCTCGTTTTGTCTTTTGAGACTCTTTAAGGATCTCTCTAAGGATACTATAAAACGCATTTCTATCATTTATATACATTACCCCTCTAGATTCATTATGCGTATTACTCTCATTTGTGGTATTAGTAAAAATCTGCGGACAAGCAAGATTAAGAACTCTCAACCATATGGGTATAGTTTCTTGCTCTAATATACAGAGAAATCTCATAATCTTTTGATGCGATATATTTGAATAATCATCATACGAGCCTAGCATAAATGCCCCTTCTCGTTTTAACTTACAGAAGTATTCTATGAGACTAACTATTCGTAATAGAGTTTTCTCTCTGATCTCTAAAAGAATCTCCATTAACAAATTCTTACCCCTTTTAAGAAGTTCAAGGATATAAAACTCTATGAATGTCCTTGGCGGACCATGAAATTTGTTTATTCTTGCAAATATATCAAGTGGAAAGAAGTGTTCCTTTATCATTAATTGTAAGTTTTCATTAGACAGATCTATCAGAGAATTATAGAGTTTTTTCATAACCGTATACGCTTTTTTTTCGTAAATTCTTATTATGGGATAAGGTATTATAAAATTGAAGATCGATTCTAGATAACTTTTCATGAATTTAATTTTAAAAGAGATCTCCAAATTCCATAATGGTATACTGCAATTTACTGATCTAATGAAATACGTTCCAAGACTTGCAAGTTTGATTTTTTCAAGAATTCCGCGTCTCATAAAGACATCAACCGATGACCAGCTGCTTTCTTTTGAATCTAAGGAAGAACCGTTTAATAATGGATTCTCATATTCAAAATGCGTCTTTACTTCATCATTTAGTTTGATGCTAGCTGATAACCTAAGACATAATAAGGCTGGATATTTCTTGATACTCACAATTGCTCACCTGCGGAGGTCTTATGTTGTCTAAGCATTTCTTGTAAGTACTTTAGGTACTCTACCATTAAAGGCAAAGAGGATGCGTAATCTATCAAATCGCCTAGTGAATGCGAGAGCTCATAAACCAGGGGTATGTTATTACCGTCATGTATCTTAATGATTCTAAGTTTTTTTGGTGTGAGAAAGCCCTCCGCTCTAATGACCATTGCTAATTCGTTTACATTAAGCTGAGAAAATACTAATTGGCATTTCTTTGATATTTCTGTTAAATTATTTTCCCCCAAATGCTTCTTACTTTGATCAACACTTATCATTCTTTTTTCATCAGAATGTAGTATCTCACTAATAGTTTTACTCAACAGATTTATTAATCGATAATGGGACGATGTATCTTTTATCATGATAGCTCTGAACATGGATCCATTCTTTCCTAGTATTATATTATTAACAAATTTACTCATACTATTTGGTGTCACAAATCTAATGGGGAAATCATTTGAAATTGAAAGTAGCGATAATGTGACTGATAATAATCCATCAATTTTATCTGCCAAAAAAAGAAATGCTATTATTAATGCTGATTTGCGCCCTTTTAATATTATAGATAGTGATAAGCCATTATCTTTTATTTTATCTTTGCAAAATAGATCCTTTAATATAGTAATGAATCTGCCCGCTTTTTCTAAGTCCTCAAGATGGTGAAGATAACCTCCGAGCAGATATCTACGAATAACTTTGCCCATTGCGTTTAAATACACTATTTCTGAAAAAATATTAGAAAAACTCGTGTTGGAGTTAATAGGCCTAAGCATAACAGTGTTCTGAAGAGGAAAAGGGAATACTCTTGAGGATTCGCTATGACATTTCTCTTTACTTGCGATGTTTAACTTTTTTTGCCGCTCTCTGTTAATAGAGAGCGTATGCGCTGTTGTATACACCGTCCATTTGCAATTATTAAAATTAATAATTATTATCTGTTCTTGCGTTATTAGGCCCCTCAGCGCTATTAGGAGATCTTCATAAGAATTCACTTGTTTAATTTTTATCATTAGGATACCTCAGCTAATTATGGTTAAATTTACTTTTCACGACATTTTTATCAATAGAGAATATAAAGGATAATATGATTATTCTAGGGGGATATTTCGTGATTATTAAAGAGAAAAACTAAATGGATGTGAGAGACATGAAGCGAAAAACCAAAAAATGCCCAAAGTGTGGTTATGAATTCAAAGAGATATCTGAAGAAACCGCAATAAAAACTTGGCATCTTGTTTCACCTTTGCCCGATAAGCAAGGACGAATAACCGTCACTTTAATGGGCACATGGAAATGCCCTCAATGTGGCTATACCATACGTGGTGTGATTTCAAAAATAAAGGTAGGAGAGGAAACAAGAACTGTTAATAGAACTCAAATGCTCATAGATATTTTAAGAAACTCAGAAAGAATAACAATTAAAGATATTGCGGATAAGTTTAATATGGAAGAATCTACGATCGAGAAAGCAATAATGTATCTTATAAAGAAGGGCAAGATAAAAGGACAAATTATGAATGGAGTATTTATCAGGGAAAATTAAAGATGCAACTCATTCTTCTTCATTTTGTTTGAGCCAAGCTTCAAATTTTGTCTTCATAATCATGGCGCAGAGAAAATAAAAGTAGCAGCCCCCTTCGTATATAAATTCCTTTTCCTTAAAATCATACAGCATTCGGCCATTCTTCTTTCGGCAACGGCATATTACTCTCTTAGAAGACCTCAGCAGTATCTGATTAACAGAGCTAGGTAATCCACGCAATATCGACAAAATTTTCACCATAACATGATTTTACTTTTATTTTCAATTTAGAGTGTCCATTAAGAACTACTCTTTAATCTATAATAATTTTGCTAATACCTGCGTATGATGTATTTAAAAATCCTTAAACATTGAAAAATCACTTATGTACTTTGAATTTTCCTCTTCTCTTCAATTATCTTTACCAACTTCCATATGGTCCAGTTTACAAAAGCCTGAATTCCTCGT
>JAHKLF010000054.1 GCA_029856615.1 Candidatus Njordarchaeota archaeon | reverse complement strand
AAATCGATAAGGGGGTTTATATATCGGGATTTACAATGGGATCGCATCTAACGGATCCAATTAAAGGTACATTTTCGATAACGAGTCTTAATGCATTCTATGTTGAGAATGGTGAGATAAAGTGTCCTCTCAAATCAGTCAGTGCTAGCGGCAATTTCTTTGAATTATTAAGAAACATAATAGAAGTTGGAAGCGACTATAAAATCACATACTACGGAAAGATCCCTTCAATATTAGTGGACGGAGTATCATTTATCTAAAAAATTTTAAAATGCACTGTACCAGTATCATACGACGCATTTATATACCATTAATTAATACATTTTTTGACTTAACTTCTCAAAGATGCCTTTAAATGAAAACGACTAAAGATATTATGAGCCCATTAATTTTTGCAACCGATCCAAATCTAAGCATAATCGATGCTGCGCGTGAAATTGCTGTACGAAATATTGGCTCTCTCCTAGTGGTTGTTAAAGGCAAAGTTGTAGGAATTGTCACGGAAAGAGATATACTGAAGGCATTAGGTGAGGGAATGGATTTAAAGGAACTCTCTCCAAAAACATGACGAAAGACTTAATCACAGCAACTCCTGATGATCCAATCACCACAGTGAAAGAGAAAATGATTCGTGCTAATGTCAGACATCTCCCAGTAGTTGATGAGAACGACTTCCCGCTTGGAATTATTAGCATAAGAGATTTGTTGACAAATCTTTAAATTAGAGTGAATTTAAATTCAACGATTTTTAACACCTCAGTTCATCATTTTTTATAGTACTAATGGTATCTTCTTCCCGTATATCCATGAAAAAATGCTATTGGATAAAATAAATGGTGCATTTTTCAGAAAATTAGATATGATACAAAAAAACTTCGATTTAATGTTTTCTCATTTAATAAAAATTCTTTCTACAATTTCCAATTTGTTACTAAAAACAAAAATTAAGCGAAAAACTTTTAAATTTGTTTTGAACATAGTATTATGAATCCCTAAAGTTTTTTTCTTTTTATCATATCGGTGATAAAATGTCTGAGGAAGAAGTAATACCCGTATTTGAAAGAAAAGCCACGGGATTAGTTCGAGAGATCGGCCCCTTCGGATTGATGACTATCACAATGAGCTATGCCATCGGCGGAGGTATTAACTTTCTATCAGTTAAAAACGGAGCTCTCTATCCAGGCTCTAATGTGGGTCTCGCTTTCTTCTTAGCCGGAGTACCCGTGTTATTAGTAGCATTCTGTTACGCTTTCTTAGCAATCATGATGCCAAGAAGCGGAGGAGCTTATATCTTCATAAGCAGACTTCTATCACCAACATGGGGCTTTCTGGCGAGCTGGATATCTTTCTTTGGAGGTTGGATGTTAGTAGGAATTATAGCATATTATGACGTATTCTTCTGGGGAACAATGTTATGGGCCATAGGAACAGCTTTCGGCGCTAAATCACTGGTAGATGCCGCGATCTGGCTAATGGCGCCTATCAACTCATTATGGTTAGGTATAGTTTTCCTGATAATAGCATTCGTTGTAGCATCACTAAGAATAACTACGGTTGTAAGGATTATACAAGCACTATGGATAATCCCTGTTATAGGAAGCATCATGATTATCGCGACTTATGGACTTAACTTAGGTTTAGCGTCAACTTCTCCAGAGAAATTCAAGAAGATTTGGGACAGCATTATGGGTGATGGATCATACGATGAAGTTATGTCTATTGCTATAGCAAATGGCTTTGATCCCGATAAGTGGACTACTTTCAGCTGGGATGCTACTTGGTCAGTTGCGAGCTACGCAGCTATATGGGCTTATGGTTCTCCAGCTACGCCTCCGACCTCAGTAGCTGGAGAAGTGAAGACTCCAACTAAGACCCAACTCCTAGGTACCGTACTTGGGACATTCTTCATCATGCTATATTACACTACAGTAACCGCCGCGATGTATGCTGCTTGTGACCCATTCATTAGAGCTTACACTTATAACTTCGTATACGGATACTGGGATCAATATGAGATAACTCCTCAAGTTACTCCTTCACTACCACTCTTCGCTGGAATACTAACTGGAAATCTTGGATTAGCAGCATTCTATGCAGCATCTGCTGCCATATGGTTATGGAATGATATACCACCGTTCTTCATCTACTTGACAAGATTCGTATTCGCTTGGGCCTTCGACAGAACATTCCCAAGTATCTTCGCCAGGGTACATCCAACATTAAGAAGCCCCATTTATGCCAACGCATTAGTTTTCATCCTAAGCGTCATTGCAGCCATCATGTGTTGGGGCTGGTGGATCTACGGAGTCTTCGCATTACTCGACAACGTAGCTTGTTTAGCTTGGATCTTCCCAGATATGTTCGTCGCTTTAGCGGCCACCGTAGCACCAATTGTGCGGCCAGATATATTCAAAGAGTCTCCGATATCCGCTTGGACTGTCGCTGGTATTCCTATCGTATCCATATTTGGAATCTTTGCTTTCGCGGGCATTGGCCTATTCGTGTACTTAGTCGTAGCCACAATAGCTCCAGGCGGAATTGTTACTCCCGATATCCTATTGTTCGTAGGCATGTTAGCGCTTGGCTTAATCATATGTACAGCCTATTGGTACTACAATATGAGGAGAGGAATTCCCGTATCTGAGATCTATAAGGCTCTGCCTCCAGCTTAAAAATTATTTTCATTTTTTAAAATTCCTTTTTTGTAATTCTTTTTCTGGTGTCCCGAAGTGTTTTTCAAGAACGTATTATTTGTCGTTGATTCTCACACAGAAGGTGAGCCTACGAGAATTGTACTTGGAGGGCTACCCAAAGTCCCTGGTAAGGATATGGTTGAAAGGAAGAAATTCATCATGGAAAAACTTGATTGGATTCGTACTAGTGTCATTCACGAACCGAGAGGCCACATTGATTCATTTGGAGCAATTCTCCTTCCCTCTGTGTCGAATGATGTGGACTTTGGTTTGATTTTCATGGATTCGGGCGGATATCTCGACATGTGCGGTCATGCGACGATGGGCGTAACTACTGCGCTTATAGAATTAGGAATCGTGGAGGCTAAGGAGCCGTACACATCAATTACTTACGAGACACCTGCAGGTACAGTGATGGCGCGTGCATTCGTTGAGAGTGGGCGAGTTAAGGAGGTTACGGTTAGGGATGTGCCATCTTTTTATCTTAAAACTGTTGAAGTAGATGTACCGGGAGTAGGTGTTGTTACTGCGGATATAGCATTTGGCGGTAATTTTTATGCGTTAATAAAAGCTTCAGATGTGAAAATTGATATAAGACCTCGTAATATTAAGAAGATAATCGACTTGGCATTGATTATCAGAAAAACTGTTAATGAAGAGATTAAGATTCAGCATCCAGTTAAACCTCATATAAATGAAGTAAAGCTCGTAATGCTTTATGAAGACATAGAAAGGAGAAAATTTAGAAACGTCGTTGTATTTGGAGAAGGATCGTTTGATCGTTCTCCATGCGGGACCGGTACAGCGGCAAAATTAGCCACAATGTATGCAACGGATAAGATCGAGTTAAATGAGCGAGTGATCAGCGAAAGTATTATTGGTATGCATTTTAAAGCAAAGGTTGTTGAGGAAGCTGAAATCGGGGGGCTTAAGGCAATAATACCCGAATTGACGGGGAGAGCGTATATAACTGGAATAACTCAAGTCATTATTGATCCTAATGATCCATTAAGACACGGTTTTCTTGTTAGATGATTCCAAGCGTTTGTGACTAAATAATAATTAATAAATGATAAAATTGATTGTTATTAACAAGGAGAGATCATCCAATACTCAGCTCGGTGCTCAATTTGGCATCGGCTCAGAAGAGTAAGAAACCTTATTATTACTTGGGGAAGAATCCAGATTTAGATTTCTTGAGAAGCCTAATCCTACTTATAGATGGTTATCTGACTTATTTTTTCGATGATCCAGATCCTTATGATAGGTGGATCAGACGTGGGGCTCTTGGCAGAGAATTCTTATCGGAGTGGAGAGAAGTTTATAAAACACTATATAAAATCGCTGGGAGCATAAAGAGAATTCCTGGTCTAAAAGGCTATGTTATGATTCAAGGGATGTTGAGAGCATTTAGTATTCCTATAACATTAACTGCGGCTCTTTTGCCAATTGCAGGGGCGGTGTGGGGACGGTTCTTAGAATTTATGATACTATCGTTTATTATGGCGTTTGTAGGCGCATTAGCTCTCATATTTTCTTGGATAGCTGGTAAAAAATTTGCTGAAGGAATTGATCAGTATTTTAAGACTCATAAGGAGAAATTCAAATTCAAGCGGAGCTATTTAAGGGATGTCGTTCAAAGGCTTATATACTCTCTTGCATACTATCTAAAGAAAAGAGGAGAAGACTTAAGTGAATATAAGTTCAAGTTATTTAACTCATTCTATGATGGTATCATTGTGCTAAAGAAGCCCAAATGGTTTAGAAAGAAATATTTGGTAAAGTTCAATGCGAAGAAGCTTCCATTTTAAGCTTTTATATTTTCTTTAATCTTGTCTTCTAATACCTTAAGAGCCTCTTTTAATTTACTAAGCGACTCTCCCGCAAATTGGATGATCTTTGGCGAGCCTCCACCTTTTCCTCCTAGAATATTCTTTAAGTACACAACGTAATCATTAATCTTTATTCCATATTCTATGGCTTTATTGCCAGCAGCAGCAACTACGTACGCTCTATCCATTATGCTTCCTAGAACAACTATACTACTTGGATCAAATTTTGTAATCTCCATGACAATATTTCTCAGCATGCTAATATCAGCATCGGGAATTTCCTGAACTACTAACTTCAGTTCTCCTATAGTCTTAGCTTGTTGTAACAAGTAATAGGCTTCATATTTAGCTAAACGCTTTCTTAGGCTCTTTAGTTTATCTTCTAATTCTTCCTTTTTTCTAATTAGATTCTCAATTTTCTCATCTAAATCATCTAATGATGCATTTAATAATCTGGCAGCCCTATTTGCTCTCAATATTATTTCATCAATTTTATCATACGCGCTAGGTCCAACTGCCAATCTGATTCTTTGAACTCCCTTCTCTAACTTATATCTTTCTAATATTTTGATTATTCCAATCTCAGCCGTTGACCTAACATGTGTTCCGCTACATAATGCGACGTCCCACCCCTCTATTTCAACAACCCGTACTATTCCTGTAGGCGTTACCTCTGTCACCCCTAATTTATCTCCATATACCCTCTCGGCTTCTTCTCTATTCATGTAAAAAATTTTTACTGGCCTATTTTCAAAGCATATCCTGTTAGCAAGTAGCTCAATTTCACGTATCTGCTCGTCGGTTATTGGATCATCATAGTTGATATCAATACGGGCCCAAGTTTCCCCTACATGCACGCCCTTATAGATTAATTTTTTAACCCTTAGGGCCTCCCTAATGGCCGCAAAAACAACATGTGATCCGGTATGGTGACGCATCCTATTATATCTTATTTCCCAATTTATTTCTCCATGAATGTTATCTCCTTCGTTTACCTGTCCTTCAATGGGTTCGCATATGTGAATAACCACTTCCTCATCTATGGCTTGAGTATCTATTACCCTTAGACTACCCTCAGGGCCACGTATGAAACCGACGTCGCCGCCTTGTCCTCCACTTTCGGCGAAGAATGCAGTTTCACGAAGCGCGATATAAACTTTATCCTGAAAGTTTACTTTCTTTATGACTTGGGAGTCAAATTCTTTGATATATGCATCTTCGTAGTATAGTTTCTTGGTAGGTTCAAGGTCTTTGAACTCCTCAATTATTTCGGGAGGTAAAGACATAATACTTTCACCACCACTACTTTAGAATGTTATTTTAGAAGCTTAAAAAATGGAGTAATTATTATTTTAAGTGATAATAAAAATCGAGAAAAAGTTTAACGGACGACTTCCTCAACCGGTCTCCACCAAATCTTTTTTGTGCCTACCTTAGCTCTTTTCTGCCATCTCTTAGTCTTGGGTTCCTTTTCTATGTAATCAAGGATAATATCAATCTTCCTTATTACGTCTTCATAATCCTCTTGATTTAATTTTCCTTGATCGAGGTATTTTTTAGCGAATATCTTAACTTTTTTCAAGTTTTCTTTAACATCATACCAAAAGCCCCAATCATCCGCGAGTATTTTAGCAATATACTTCGCGTTAATTACTTCTCTATCATCATTCTCTCCAACTTCATGTGCTCTTAGAAGAACTATTAAATCCTTTATATCTTTCTCATTTATATCATGTATTTGAGTTTTCTCTAAAAATAATTCTTCTAATGGGATTGTAGGGCTATCTACATCCAATCTGCCTTGTCCTGGTTTTTTACCGAAGTAAATATCATGGCTAAATTCTAATGCGTCGAAGAATACATCAGAATGGAACCATCCCTTAGGATGATAAAATATTAGTCTCTTATGCCCAAAGTAAGCGTTAATCCACTTATCTGGAATGAATCCAATATCCTTCTCGAAGAATCTCTCTATTTCTTTTCTCTGCTTACTATATCCCACGAAATCGAGATCACTGAAACTAGGTTTTCCTTCCCCTAATCTTCCTAAGCGTATATGGAGTTCTTCAAATTCTTTTGAATGAATTCTAACAGCTACGGCGCCTATAACACGCAGAATAATTCCTTTCTTTTCGGCTTCCCCCACTATCCTATAAACCTCGTCTATAAATACTTCATCTGGTATTTCTTTATGCTCTCCAGGTCTCATTACCATGTTCTAACACCTCACAAAAATTTAATAAAAAGGGAGAAAACTTCTAACCAGTCATCCGCCAATATTTCCCTATACCTTCTGGCGTCAAATCAAATACATACATTCGCAAGATTCCTCGATCGTATTCTGAGCCGGGGTTTATACATAATGTTCTACCTATATAAACTTCCCCTGGAGATTCATGGATATGAGAGTGAAGGCCCAGTAGTGGCTGGAAGCGCTCAATTACCTTCCTAACTGCTTTACTACCGACGGGGACCATGACTGGATGACCCCCAACCAGCACTGGTCTTAGATTCTTGTCTAATTTAGGTGCGAGATCTATTCCACTATCATAAGGTGGTGCATGAAACGCACAGACAAGATCAGGGTATTTTTCTTCCTCGACCATCTTGAACTTGGCTAACAGTCGCTTTTCAAGTTTATCTTCGGGTTCTTCTCGAGGAGACTCCCAAGGTGTTGGATTTACCCATTCACATGTAATCATTGGATGTTTATCATCAAGCCAAACGACTTTATCATTTGGATAGATGATTCGGTCTTCGTGTTGCTTGATGATCTCATCAATTACGAAGTAGTCATCATTTCCTGGAGCGACAATTATCATTACGTTCTTTGGTACTTTCTCTTCCGCGAGTTGAAGCCATCGTTCCATTTCCCTAGCTACGATATCCTCAAACAAGCTCTCCCATTTCTTACGATCTCGTGCATATTTCATGATTTCCTCATAAGGTGCTACCCAAGGATACATACCAGCGTATCTAATTCTTTTTTCCATTTCTTTTACTTCTTCCTCTGTTTTGAGAACCCATGTTCTTCCAAAAATTTGTGGAGTTTTCCATGTACCATCAGACATTTTAGCAATTGGAATTATTTTCTTTCCCGTTAAGTCTCCATTCATAAATATTATATCCGCTTTATGCTCAACAGCAGCTTTCAGGAATTTTAACCACACATACTCACTGCCGTGTACATCTCCTGAATACACGATTCTGGGCAAATAAGCCCCCCCTTCATTACTTAAATAAATAACTCTACGTTTTTCTAAATATATAAAAGGTTTGTTTTCATATAAACGATGCATTCTTATTATTTAACTCTTCTATATTAATTGCACATTAAAATTTAAAAAATTTTAATAGGAGTAGCGCTAGATTCTCTCCATTTCGGTGTTTAAAAGAATCTTAGCGATTGGAATTGGCTTCATGAATTATTTTAAGATGAAAATTGCTGGATTGAGATAGTTATTTGGTTTACATTAATGAAGGGTTGCATATTTACGCATACTTTTTTATATTTCTATTGGATACTGATTGAGAGCGATTTCCGAATTTCCACCTAAGCTAATCTTTACATTTTTAATAGTAGGATGTTACTTTTATAATTTAGTATTTTAAGTTGAGGACCGTGCATTGAAGATAGAAAGAAAAACATTAGAGCGTATAGAAAATTACTTATACCCCGAACGCATAAGCACAGAAATTTGGCGACCGATGACTCTTGAGCAGCTCATAGTTTTTCTAAGCGACATGGAATTCGATAAAATGGAGACAGTTAAAAGTACATTTGGAGATGAACTTCATCTCTTCATAGAAGATGTATGGGTGTACTCTGTAATTCGACATAAAGACGTGTTTTTTATCAAGAAGGTGGCTTTGCCCTATGAGGAATGGATTGCCTATATTACAACAATGACGGTTTTTCCTATATTCGCGCCATGGGCGATAGTCATTAGAATTTGGGCATATTGGGTTAAGAAATATGGGCTAAAGAGGTTCTTAGCGCAACAAGCAGTTCCTATTATCGCATGGTGGCTCAGTGGTTT
>JAHKLF010000053.1 GCA_029856615.1 Candidatus Njordarchaeota archaeon | reverse complement strand
TATTTCATAGAGAATACAAGTTAAATAATATTACAAATTAGTCCCCATATATTAAAAAATCGATACTCATTATATCTATATAAGAAAGAGATGTGTTCGAAATTTCTTTCCTCAATACTGCTTTTAATCATTTGAGCAATTCTGATATGTTGTTATTTTCTACTTTTACTTTTCATAATATGTTATATCAGAAAAAGTAAAGCTTTTTCTATCTATTCTTATTCCTACGCGCCAAGATAATAGATGATATACAATTTCTAAACTACCGTAATTTCCACGTAATATTATAATATATTTGATTTAATCCAGATGATATAATTTAGATTACTTAAAATTCATGAATGTAATTTGGGTAGTTGTGATGATTCTAAGCGATCAATCAATACTAGAGCTCATTAAGAAAGGCGAGATCATTATCAAGCCTTTTAATGATGATCTAGTGGGACCCTCGTCAGTAGATCTTAGGCTAGGCAATGAATTTCTAGTTTTTGAGCGAGCTAGAATTGACGTAATTGATCCTAAACAACCATTAGAAGACCTAACAAGAAAAATCTTCGTCGAAAACGGAGACTTCTTTGTCATTCATCCTGGTGAATTCATTTTAGCTACTACACTCGAATATATAAAACTACCAGATTATATTGCTGCGAGAATAGAAGGAAGATCATCACTAGCACGGCTAGGTATAGTTGTTCATAGTACGGGAGGCTTTGTTGATGCGGGATTTGAAGGGCAATTAACATTAGAAATGAGTAATCTAAACCGTATTCCCGTTAAATTATATCCGGGAATGAAAATAGCTCAATTGGCTTTTATTCTCCAGGATAAACCCTCACAAGTACCTTATGGGAAACGTCCTAGTAGTAAGTATCATAAACAGAAAGGCCCTATACCATCAAAAATCTACAGAGATTTCTTTGAAAATATAAGATAAATCTAATAGTTGAATGAATAATATAACCTTCAACGCCTCCTATTAGATGTCTAATTATTTGATATTTGACAATTGCTTTATTTGTCAAAGAGCTCCTTTCCGCTAATTTCATCAACTTTTAACATAAACTTCCTACTTCCTCTATAGCTTTCTTTATGCTTTCTAGTAGTTTACCTGCTTCTGGACTGTAGATATAAAAGTCAAAATAATGACACTCATTAGGAGTTGGTTGCCCTAATTCATCCCACACTACCTCCCATGTTGATTCCGCATCTATAACTGATTCCCCCTTATGCCATGAAACCTCAATGCGCTCATCAAAATTAAACTGCTCTTTACGCTCTTTAAGCAATTTTATGATCGCATTTATCGGCCTATTGTGTAGCTTGCAATAAATGGTTTCTTTGAGCGGACTCTCCCTCATTTTTAACCCCCATTATCATTAGAAACTATTATTGATTTGAATACATTGGTATTTTAAAGTTCATAATCTAGTCCCCTCTTAAAGAAAAATAGATATTGGAACGTGATCAAAAAATATAGAGAATTTAGAACCCAAGAAAGCCCAGTAGTAAGCCTATAACGCTGCTACCTAGAAGAGAAGCTATAGCTTCTAACGGTAGTGTTGACATATTCTTTATTTCAGCTAACTCTCCGTTGATTTCATTAAGTTTTGATCTAAGGTAATCCATTTGGATTGATAATTGATCGATGTTGATTTCCGGAGCCGCCTCTGACCAATTATATTGTTCTAATGCCTCAATGATACTATTTAATTTCCTCTCTAACCACATTTTCTCCTTCTCCTTGCTTTCTAGTAATTCGCGTTTAATTCTTGATAAAGTCATAAATCCTGGAATCTCCACTAATAATAGAACAACTATAAAAGCGGCTATAGTCGCTGATAAAACCAAGCTTGCTTGCTCTCCACCAATGCCTACTTGTAATAAAATTATGTGATATTTGTCGAAAAGGGCTATGAAAGTCAATATTAGTGGAATTGTATAAACGATAATTAGTGAATTACTCATTTTCAATACGTCCTCGAATGTATTTAACTTGTGCATTGAGGATAAAGCTTTCCAAAATGCTGCAGCTAGAGTAATAAATATGATAATGTAACAGAATGATACCATAAATATGGATACGAACTCGATGTTAAATCCGTAGGTTAGAAGTAACAGTATTGCCACTAATTGTGGTACGAGATAAAATGTTATGAAATTAGATTTATCTAGTCGTGGTATATTCTTTAATAGAATCTCAGGTTTTGCCTCTTCTCCCATGTACTCTTCTATTAATCTGATTTCTAAACGCGCTTCTCCCACAATTGGGAGTATTGTCGAGAGTAAATAACTCTTAGTAAGCAGGATCCACTGCAAAATTACAAATATATAGAACCCTGATAATGCTAGCAACGTTCTCCAAATGATTGTTGAGGGAATACTATACATAGTAGATATGAAAACAATGAATATGATTGGAGATCCTACTGTAAGGATCGTCATAATATCTATGAACACTCCAAACCGTGGACTATGCCTATAATAAACAATTATTTTATGTATGCCTCGCGGGACTTCCACTTTATATTTTATGTAGTTAAGGTATAATACAAAGCTACCTAGAATGAGTAAATATGCTCCTAAACACAATAAAATGGCCTCTCTTAGCGGATAATAAAAACTTGCAATGAAAAAGACTAGGAGCGATCCCAGTGCCGAAATCAAAGTTGGGTACATTAACCAAAGATTTTCTCTTAATATCGCCTTATCGTATTGATCAATCAATGTAATTTGCGTACTCTGCCCTCGTTCAGCTAGACTCCTTGCGAGATCGTAAAATCGAGCGTTATGCTCCAATGATGCTTTAATGGGTGGTTTAAAACGCGTAGTAAACTCGTAGCCTGCTAAGTATACCTTGACCGCATCTTCTAAATCTTCTGCAGACGCTAATTGGTCACCAACCTTATATATTAAATCGAGTATCATGATTCCTATTTTTGAGAACCCATAATGATTAAGATACTCTGATAACCTCCAGATATATTGTTGAATTACGTGAGGATTAACTTCAGCAATTTTATTTAATGTCATAATGTATTTTACAGCCTTAGAAGGCTCCCTTAACTTATTAAATAGTTCCGTAATTAATGGTTCGTAGTTCTCCCGTTCTATGAATTCTAGAATACCTACATTTGTTCTGATAATGTTGAGAATTATGTCCTCAAATTTATTCATCCTAAGGAAATTCAGAAAAGTTTCAATGTACTCTAAAAATAGACTAAGATTATTATTAAAAATTATATTGAGAGTTGTTAAAGCGTAATGAACTATTTGATCATGATAATTCGCACTGTTCTTAATGATTTCTAATATAAACTCGCTTATAGTCTTTCTTTCGATTTCTCCTCTTTCGTTTCTTATTGTTATAATCTCATTAAGCACCTTAGGCTCTCTAATAACCGCATTAGCGACAGCATTGCTTAAGGCAATTTTAAGATGGGTATCTCCAGTCGTATAAAATTCTTCTGCGAAATTAGTTACATATTTAGCTGCCAAACGTCTACTTCTACGCATTAATTCAGCTATATAATTTACTACAATTCTTTTAAGTAATGCTAAATTGTGAGCCTCTGAATATTCTAAAAGCTCCTCTAGTAGCTCTATTATACTAATCCTGTTTCCATTGAATATTTTTTCAAAAATTTTCTGAGGAAATGCTTTAAATATTATTATGAGAGCATCTAGAGCATTTCGAGCATCTGGTGGAAGTCTACGATCAATTTTTAGTTGTCCATCGACAAATAAATTATCATTAATGATGTCAATTAATGTACTTCCAAATCTTTCAAATAATATACTTGACGTTGAAAGTATTTTTCCAAGTGCGCTTATTGCATATGATTTAATAAGTCTATCATCGATGGTGACTATCGTTTTTTGTCTTTTACTCATAAACTGTCCTCTTGATAAGGCTTCTAAAACTACAATATCTTCCTCTCTATCAAGGATAATCTTGGAAGTATAAACGATTTCTCCTATCTCCTTCATTATTTCTGTTATGAACCTTCTTAACGCCTCTCTTCTTTCCTCCGGAGCTTGTATGTATTCCTCCAATGTTCTCTTTAACATTATAAGGAGATACCGCGTGAATTCAGTGATTTTTGTTTTATACCTTGTAAGAACCACCTGCCTGAGTGCCGCTACTATGCTACTCTTAACTTCAATACTAATTTCCTCCCCATAAGATATAGCTTTTTCCGTGAATCCTGCCTTCTCAAGCAAGCTTCTAAATTGCGATTCCTCGAGCGGATATATTACATGCATTCGCATAAAGAGAGTTACAGCAGCTACTCTCACTCTTTCGGAACTATCAGAAATGCTTCTTATTACGATGTCCTTGAATTTTAGAACATATTCTGGATAATTTATAATGATATGATATATTACCTTTAAGGCAGCTACTTTCTTCAACTCTAGATAATCACGTGTAATTAAAATATTGTCGCATTTGCGGACTATATGATCCAGCAAGTACGGGATATATTTTATGGTGCCTTCAATTAATCTGCCAATATAAAAATCCGAAAATCGACCATCCTCTGCGTACCAATGCTTCATAATAAAAATTTTTTCTGTAAGCGGTTTCAAAAGCGTAGCATTATTAATTAATGTATCCCCCGTAAACAGAATAATTCCGCTATTTACCCTCCCACATGCTAATTCTATTAAGAGACTAGAATAAAGAAGAGGGACATGAATATATTCTTGTATTTTCGAAATAAATCCTAGCATCTCACGTCTATAGTTTTCTTGAGTTAATCCTGTAGGTTCTCTCTTGACAAAGAGATAAGCTACCCGGATATTTCCATGAACACTTTCAAAGATCTTTCTCAAGGAATTAAAAATGATCTTAAAATTTTCCATTATATCCCGATCGGTAATTCTAATTCTATGAAGTATCCCACGCCACCCTAATCTTCGAGCCACATTTATAGTCTTCGTTAAATAGTTGAGAGTATTCCTATACCGTGAATCCTCATATATTCCAATTACTATCTTTGGATTAATCAATCTAATTAAAAAGACTACTGGGGACCAAAAATCAGTTGCGTTAAAGATTAAAACGTCCACGGCCTCAAGATTTGTCTCGCTAAGTTTTCTCGTAAGTCTTTCGCGGAAAAACTCCAGTAATACATTGATATGTATGTCGAGATAATCCCTCTCTGCTTCATCAGACCTTTTTTTCTCTAATTCTGTGACAATTTGATTAATTAACGCATCATGCATTGCGATCCCTTATTTAGGTTTAGAAGAATGCCTTGATGCATGATGTTCGACGAGGATACACTTATAAAAAAGCATATATAGTATATAAACTTATTCTGAAAACGAGAGATAAGGTGTTTTCCAATTATGAAAGCTCTTAAAACAATTTAATAAACATCATAACAAAATCGAGCCACATAATAATATGCAATATAGCATATCTTGAAGAACTAGACTATTTTCACGCTGGGATTTAAATGTCAAGACATGATGAGATAATACTTAAGGGAAAAAGTGTATCTTTTGGTATTGGGATTGGATATGCGCAAATCATTAAAAAATGGAGTTTAGAAGACATACGAAACTATCTAAAGACAAAAAGAGTCACGGAAGAAGAATTATCGGTTGCTATAAATAAAACATTAAACGAATTAAGAAAAATCTACGAAACTATCAAAGAAAATAAAAATCTCGCACCACTAGTTTTCTCGCATATCAATCTTTTAACTAGTAAGAAATTCCAGGAGGAATTAAAGAACGCTATAGATCAAATTAAAGATGCAGGATTAGCTCTGGTTAGTGTAATTGAAAGAAGAATAAGAATTTTTCTAAAATCTGATGATCCTGCAATTAAAGCACGGGCTGATGATTATATAGATCTGCTAAATATGATTTTTAAACACTTAATCGGTGCTGGGGAAAAACATATTTTAAGAGATGTGGTCTTAGTATCGGATGTGATTTTTCCTATCGATATCTTAAGGCAAATAGATGTCATCCGAGGTATTGTGACGATCGGCGGCTCGGCAATGGCACATTCATCAATCGTGGCAAAATCTGAGAAAATTCCGATGATTATAGGGGTAAAAAAAGCTTTAGATGTCATAAAGGATGATGATTATGTAATTGTGGATGCAATTAGCGGTAGAGTGATTATAAATCCCTCATCTCAAGTTCTCAATGATTATTTAAAAGCTAGGGAAAACTGGGAAAGGGAAATAAAAGCATTCTTAGAGAGAGCTAAGGAACCTGCTATAACCTATGATGGAGAGTATCGAGTACGTTTTTTAGCTAATGTTGGGAGAGAAGAAGACATTTACTCAGCCCAGGAACATGGAGCAGAAGGCATTGGCCTATTTCGCACTGAATTCCTTTACATGAAAACAACTCATCCCCCAACAGAAGAAGAATTGTATAGAATTTTCAGAAAAACCGTTAATTTATTCGGAGAAAACCCTGTCATCATAAGGACTCTCGACATAGGTTCTGACAAAGTACCAAGTTACATAAAATTACCAAAAGAAAATAATCCCGCTTTAGGCTTGCGGGGCGTGAGATTATATAGTGATATTCTAAGAGAGCTCATAGAATCTCAAATAAGAGCCCTTCTTAAGGCATCAATTGGGAGTAATGTGGGAATCATGGCTCCCATGGTTGCGGATATAAGCGAAGCAAGGGAATTTAAGAAACTAGTTCTCAACCTTAAGCGGGAAGTTGAAGATGAAATTGGCGAGGAATTAAATGTATCGATAGGTATAATGCTCGAAACGCCCGCAGTTGTTTTCCTTGCAGATAAATTTGCAAGGGAAGTTGATTTTATGAGCATAGGAACAAACGATTTAACTCAGTACATATTAGCGTTCGATCGCGATTGCGAAACACCTTTACATTTCGTTGATCATGCGCACCCTGCCGTGTTAAGAGCACTAAAGGAGATAAAGGATAGAGTGAAAGATACCCCCGTAAGGATAAGCATATGTGGCGAAATAGCTTCTGATATTCAAGTTCTTCCGTTATTAGTTGGACTCGGATATGATAACCTAAGTGTCAATGCGCCATCGATTCCTCTTTTAAAGTACATCGTCAGAAATATCACACTAAAGGAAGCCAAAGAATTAGTAGACAAAGCCTTAGAAGCCACAGCGGCAAGTGAAGTTAGGGAAATTGCAATGAATTATTATGAATCCACGGGTAGATTGAGTCTACCATCGATTAAACTATCCTAACCTTATTAGTACCAAATTCTAATTATTGTACTCCCGTGCCTTTAAGTTCGTTGAAAAAGCGACAAGCTACAAAGTGGTTTGGTGAAACCTCAATTAATGGGGGTTCCTCTTTCCTACACCTTTCTTTGGCATAAGGACACCTAGGATGAAATCTACATCCACTTGGAATATTTATTGGACTAGGAACAACTCCTCTGATAGGTATCTCTCCTATCTTTCTATCTGGATCAGCAATAGGTATTGCAGAAAGAAGCGCTTTTGTGTAAGGATGCATGGGATTTACTAATAACTCTCTTTTCGATGCGACCTCCACAAATTTCCCTAGGTACATCACAGCTATTCTATCGGCCATATAACTTGCAACTGCTAGATCGTGAGTTATAAATAAGTACGTTAATCCAAGCTCTCTTTTTAGCTTTAGCATTAAATTAAGAATGCCAGCTTGCACAGAGACGTCAAGCATTGATGTAGGCTCATCAGCCACAATGTAATCAGGATTCAACACAAGTGCTCTGGCTATAGCAACTCTCTGTCTTTGACCTCCACTTAATTGGTGAGGATACTTATCATAAAATTGCTCTGGCGGAGATAAACCGACTTTTTCTAACATTTCAAGAACAATCTTTCTTTTCTGTTCTCCAAAAGCTATTTTGTGAATCTCTAAAGCATGTCCTATTGCGTCACCAACTTTCATTCGAGGATTAAGAGAAGCATAAGGATCTTGGAAAATTATTTGCATCCGTCTTCTCAGTCTCCGCATCTCTTCGCCTTTTAACTTTGTTATATCTACACCATCAAAGAATATTTTCCCCTCACTTGGTTCTATGAGTCGAATAGTTAATTTCCCGAGCGTTGTTTTTCCGCAGCCGCTTTCTCCTACAACACAGAAAACCTCTCCTTTATTAATAGAAAATGATACACCATCAACCGCTTTAATGTAATCTACGCGCCCAGCTAATAGCCTTTCAACGAATGTTCGCTGCACGGGGAAATATTTCTTAAGATCGATAATTTCCAGTAATGACATATTTCTCATCCCTCCACAGCATGACAATAAACTATCCTTCCATCTATAATCTTCGGCTTAGGTTCTTCCTTCTTACATATTTCTTTGGCACGCGGACAACGTGGATGAAAGCGACAACCAGACGGGGGGGAGATTAGATCTGGCGTGGTTCCAGGAATTGATATTAGCTCACCACCTTCTGGAGAAACTTTGGGTACTGCCCTCATGAGTCCTATCGTGTACGGATGTAAGGGATTGTTGAAAATATCATGCACAGAACCCACTTCTACTATTTTTCCTGCATACATTACAGCTACCCTATCTGATACTTGCGCAACAATACCTAAGTTGTGAGTTATAAGGATGATCGATGATCCTAGCTCAACTCTTAAATTTCGCAGCATTTGGAGGATCTGAGCTTGAGTAACTACATCAAGCGCGGTAGTTGGCTC
>JAHKLF010000052.1 GCA_029856615.1 Candidatus Njordarchaeota archaeon | reverse complement strand
TCCCAATGGAAATCTAAGTATTTCAGAAAGTTTTTTGAGGTCCCTTCCTGGTTCCATACCAACGCTTAGAACGATCAGATCTGCGGGAATGATTATTTCTTGATGAAAAGTCATGACATCTTTCACTTTGATATACGTTTTTCCATTTCCTGCTTCTATCTTTGGTATCTCTTTGTACCTAAAGAACATGACTCCTCTTTCCGATGCCTTATAATAGTAATCCTCGAATAATCCGTAAGTTCGGATATCCCTGAAAATTACGAAGATATTCGATTCTGGGATCTTCTCTTTTAATTTCGTTGCTAAATGAATTGTAGCTGTGCAACAGTATCGGGAGCAATACTGATTTAGTTTTTTCTTATCAGGAAATTGTTCAGGAGTTTCCCTGCTTCCGACGCATGTTATAAAAGCTATGTTTCTTGGTTTTACTCCCCCTATGACTAGATCCCCCTTTGTAGGCCCCTGAGGATCAAGTAATCTCTCCAGTTGCGGTAAAGTTATTATATTCGGAATTTCTCCGTATCCAAATTCTCCCTTCTCAGGTTGATAAGGCTCAAAGCCTGTCGCTACGATTATTGCTCCGACGTTTATTTTTTCAGTCCTTGGTTTTTCTTCGAGATCTATTGCATCTTCGCCTAATATTTCAACGCACTTACCACATTTAGTGCATGCTTTCATATCTATTGCTGGGTATGGCGGAAAAGCTCCATCATACGGAATATAAATAGCTTTTCTCTTTGATAATCCATAGTTAAATTCGTCATCCACCTCAACGGGACACGCTTCTATTGCTTTTTTGTAGTCCCGATCCTTGCATATCTCTTTGACGTATCTCGGATTAATTACGATTTCAACCTCGAAATTGCCTACAAAGCCGCTGACATTAGTCACTTGAGCACAAGTATATATTTTAACGTTGGGATTGACCTTAATTTCGTTGATTAAATCCTCTATTATGTCCCTCCCACGTCTCTCTGATGGAAAAACGATATAATGTTGACTTAATTTTCCACCTAAAAACGGGGTCTTTTCTATAATGTATACATTAAGGCCATATTTAGCTAAATCTACTGCTGCTCTTAATCCAGCTAAACCTCCGCCTATGATAGCAACATTTCGTTGGACCGATAATTTCTGACGCTCCAGAGGTTCTAAATTTTTAGCTTTACCTATTGCCATCGCGATGAGATTTATCGCCTTTTTTGTTGCTTTTTCTTTATCCCGATGCACCCAACTACATTGTTCTCTCAGGTTCACATGTTCATATAGATATTGATTTAATCCAGCTCTACCGACCGCGTTTCTGAATGTTAATTCATGAAGGCTTGGTGAACAAGCTGCTACAATCACTCTATTTAAATTATGCTTTTTAATGTCTTCCTCAATCATTTTTTGACCGGCGTCAGAACACATAAATATGAAATGCCTAGCAACTACAACACCAGGAATTTTAGAGATTTCCTCAACTACTTTTTCAACATCAACAGTATCTGATATGTTCCCACCACAATGACATACATATACTCCAATTCGTACTTCATCGCTCACATTTCTCACCCTTTTCTCTCAATATACAAAGCTGCTTTCATAGCGGCCGCGCTAGCGCTAGTTATTGTGTCTGGGATATCCATAGGACCGGCAGCTGTTCCAGCAACAAAGATTCCATCAATACTTGTGGACGCGGGATCCACATCGATTAATTTCCTTTCAATAAATCCATACACATTTAATTTTGCCTTGAACAAAGCTGAATCGTTTATTGTCGGTACGATGCCTACAGCTAAAACCACCAGATCATGCCGTCTAATCTCTACTTTTCCAGTATCAAAGTTCTCTAGATAAACAAAGAGATCTTTCGTTTCCGGATCTTCCTCGATTTTAGCGACTTTTCCACGCACGAATTTAACTCCTTCTTTCACAGCCCTATTATAAAATTCCTCAAAGCCTTTACCATATGTTCTAATATCCATGTAATATATTGTAATTTCGGCATCATGTAAGTGATGAAGGGCCATTATTGCGTGTTTTATACTATACATACAACATACCGCGCTACAATATTTTACCCCCCAATTTAAGTCTCTAGAACCAACACATAAAACATAACCTATGTTGCGTGGAATTTTTCCATCTGAGGGTCTTAAAATGTGACCATACGGATGCGTAGCGTTGAGAATTCTTTCGAATTGATAAGAAGATAGAACATTGACATATTTGCCTCCACCGTATTCGATTTTCTTTGAATAGTCAATGAGATCAATACCGGTGGCGATGATAACTGCTTTAGCTTCAATTAGAACTTCCTCTTGTTTTTGGTTGCGATCGATAGCTTTCACGGGGCATACTCTTTCGCAGGCGCCGCATTTGATGCAATTTTCTTTATCTATCAATGCGACATTTGGAAGAGAATTCGGAAATGGTATGTAAATCGCTTTTCTTGGAACTAAACCACCCTCGTATTCATTCGGAACCTCAACGGGGCATACCTCCGAACACCTTCCACACCCAATGCATTTACTCTCGTCAACATATCTAGGCTTCTTTAGTATCTTGATTTCAAATGAACTGTCATGCTTATCTATCGAGACTATTTGTAAATAGGTCAATATTTTAATGTTCGGGTGATGAGTGCTCTCTGCCATACGTGGAGTAGCTATACATGATGCACAATCCAATGTGGGAAATGTTTTACTAAGTAAGATCATTTTTCCGCCAATGCTTGGACCCGAGTCTAAAAGAATAACTTTATAGTTCATGTTGGCGAGATCTAATGATGCCTGAATACCAGCAATTCCTCCTCCAATAACGACAACATCACACGCCAGTTTATTCATTTTAATACACACTTAGATAGCCATTACGATTTATATAGTAGCGTATACGATAAGAAGATATTCTTCATTTACCCTCCTTATCTTGGTTAATAAGCTTTATGTATAAAGAAGATTTAGCGTTTCTAAAGCCAGGAGATGATCCAAAATATTAGCTTTTTTTCAATATAGAAGTCGATTATTGATTTCTTTAATTTCTAGTGGGGATAATTAAAAAAATATAAAAAAGATGTAAGATAAAAAAGTAAAATATTATTTGCTGATTTTTAATTTTTGGTACTCATAGAACCATACAGCGATTAATCTGTAGCCAAAATGCGCAAATTTCGTAAATGGAGCTGTTACAATGAGATCGAATGCAAATATCAGATGCGCAGCGAACATTGCGTATGCTAAGAGGAACATATTTGTATAAATGAATATATCTATTAGGAATCCTGTCAGTATTACTAGGAATATGAGTACTAAAAAGACCCAATCGCTTGCATGACTATACTCAGAATAAACATCGTCTTTGATTAATCTCTTATAGATAAAGTATATGGAACCATAAACACCGATTAATCCTCCAATAATACCAATTATCCTAGCTAGAACTCCGAATATTTCGATATCTATAGCTTTGAGAATTTCGTAGCTTTCTCTCAGTCCGAGTATATTACTATTCTTTAGATAATCTAACGTTGTAGCGATAAACAATAGGATAAAGCCCCAGAATATCGCCAGGTGCGCTACATATCTACTTTGCCTTTCGCATTTCGAGTAACGTTGTTCAGCAAGCGCTTCCCTAAAAAGCACTATGAAGAAACTCTTAATTAGGTTTTTGACCTTTGTTCCGGCTGGCAAGTTTCCCTCTAGAGCACTATGCTTTATATAATTGTACATTTTTATACCTTGTAATAAGGCTATAACAGCGATATAAACAGCTAAAACTAGACCAGCAGTATGGATAAATTCGTAGCTCAGTAATGAGAATGGATCGAATCTTGTGAGATCCAGTGATTCCTTAAATAAATATATTCCTAATCCAGCGATAATGGATAGAACAATTAAGGAAACTATTGACATTATTTTGGAGTAGAATATTCTCGCAATACCGCCCAGAGAGTATTTTATAATAGAGTATCTCCTAGCAGCCATCATTAACGCTCCAGGATCAGCATCACGAGGACAGGACTCGCTGCATTCTCCGCAATAATAGCATAGCCATAGTTGTGGACTCGATAGTAACTTGTCTTCTAATCCAAGGATTGAGTACCTTATCATCATGCGTGGTAATTCGAAGTTATTCTCTGATAGCGGGCAAATAGCAGTACATTCTCCGCAACTATAACAAGCGGTGATATCAAATGCTCCAAGTTTTTTTATCTCCCTTATTAGATTTGGATTTGTTCTCACCATAGCTCAGTCACCTGCCCCCAACCCATTTATATTTCCAATATCCCTCATCTGTTTTCTCAACTGGTTCGATCTGCTTGTATCTTAGGTAGGTCATTAGATACCAAAATATCGTGTAGGTATCTATACCAGTCTCCTTAGCTATCTCTGGTACTGTCTTTGGGCCAGTTTTAAGCGCCTCTAGAATCTTTTTCTTTATCTCATTCTGCTCCTTGAGTCTCTCCTGTAATTCCTTAGGCGGAGCCTTAAAACCTATTTTTTCTCGAAGATAAAGGAAAGTATTTCTTTTTTCACGACTTACCTCTTTTCCACTCATTTTAAATCTCCTCCGCCATAGCTTTAATCATAGCTCTGATCTGATCAGTAGACAACGTCTTTAACTGAATAGCTTCTGTTGGACATACAGCGACGCAAGCTCCACAACCAATGCATAAAGCTTCGTTCACCCAAGCTTTCACCCCTAACCCCTCATACTCTTTTTCTTGAATCGCATTAACTGGGCACTCCTTCATACATAGCTTAGATAGATTACATTTGCTTGGATCAACGAAAGCAACTAAGGGCTCAAGCTCTATCGTCTCTCTCAGTACAATAGATGCTGCCTTAGCAGCAGCCGCCGAAGCAGATGCAAGTGTCTCCTGGATATTTCTCGGTCCCTGACAGGTACCGGCTATCAAAATCCCCGCGATATTTGTTTCTACTGGTCGCAACTTGGGATGGATCTCCTGATAGAATCCATCTCTGCCAATAGGTAGCTTCAAAATGTCTTCTAGCTTTTTATTTTCCCTTGCCACCATTCCAGTAACCAGTACAACGAGATCAACAGGGATCTCTATTTCTTCTCTATTCGTCAACAGGTCTCTGACAGTGACAAGAAGTTTGTCTCCTTCTGCACAGACTTGTGGTGGATCATTTGGATCATATCTAATGAAGACGGCTCCTTTCCTTCCCGCCTCTTCGTAGTATGTTTCGTATTTACCATATGTGCGAATGTCCCTGTAGATATTATAAATTGTTAAATCTTTGAATTTTTTAAACAATTCCGCGTTAAGATGCGTTGTAACCGAGCAACAATATCTGGAACAGTATTCATTAACCTTCTCTGGGCCAGTTGGTATTTGTCTGCTCCCAACACAGTAGATAAAAGCGATAGATTTTACTTCTTTTCCATTAAACATTATTTTTTCTTCATTATTACTAATGTCTAAGATTCTCTCGAATTGCGGTAATGTTATAACATTTTGGAATTTCTTGTAACCAAATTCCCCCTCTTTCGGTTCATATGCATCAAATCCAGTTGCAACAATCACCGCACCAACATTGAGTGTGATTGTTTGTGGTTGCTGATTGAAGTCTACCGCATCGCCTAAAATCTTCACACATTCACCACACTTATTACAGTGCTTCATATCTATTACTGGTAGATCTGGATAGGCTCCCTCGTAAGGAATATAAATTGCTTTCCTCTTTGTAAGCCCGTAATCAAATTCATTAGGAACTTCTATTGGACACTTCTTAATGGCCTCTGTTATTCTGGGATGTTTTTTCACAATGTATCTCGGATAAACCTTAATTTTAACGGTGAAGTTGCCCAGAAATCCACTGAAGCTCTCAATTTCAGCGTTCGTATAAACAGCGATATTATCCCTCTTTTTAAGCTCCTCTATCAATCTTCGTACAATTTCTTTTCCAGTCTCTCCAGTTGGAAAAACTTTCCATATCTGAGCTGTTCTTCCGCCTAGAAACGGTGATTTCTCGACCAGGAATACGTTTACGCCCATTCTTGATAAATCGAGAGCCGCCCTAATTCCAGCAATACCCCCTCCTATGATCAATACGCTTGGTATTGTCTTGACTTTAATTTTCTCTAATGGTTTTGCATGCCGCACGTATTCGATACCAGCTTTTACATGTCTAATGGCCTTCTTAGTTGCTTCCTCTGGGTTATCAGAATGTGCCCAAGATACATCTTCTCTAATATTAACATGGTAGAATAGATATGGATTTAGCCCAGCCCTAGCTACGCAGTTTCTAAATGTCATTTCATGCAGTTTTGGAGAACATGATGCAACAACAACGCCATCAAGATTATACTTCTTTATGTCCTCTTCGATCATTTTTTGCCCAGCATCTGCGCACATAAACATGAAATGCTTTGCTACGACTACCCCCGGATAATTCTTGATTGCTTCAACTACTTTTTCAACATCAACAGTATCTGATATGTTCCCACCACAATGACATACATACACTCCAATTCGCTTAGCCATGCATATCACCTCTTTCTACCATATTTATGCTCATTTAGATAAGCCATGCATTGCGCCGCAGCCGCGTCAGCTTCAACTATAGAATCGGGAATATCTTTTGGACCTGCAGCACACCCAGCTACAAATATTCCTGGCACCGAGGTAGTTGCGGGATTGTTATTTGGATCCACTTGTTTTATCCATCCTACTTCATCGAGTTCTATTTTCACGTTCTTAAATACTTTTGTGATGTCGGAGTTTGGCATTGCTCCAACAGCTAGGACAACAAGATCAAACGTATCTTCCTTTAATCTGCCTCCATCATCCATATCCTCGTATTTTACTACTACGTTACCTTCTTTATCTTCTTCAACAACTATAACTCGACCCTTAATGAACATTGTACCCATCGCTTGGGTTTGGTTAAAGAATTCCTCGAAGCCCTTACCGAAAGCTCTAATATCAATATAGAATATCGCTACATCAGCTAATGGGAGAGCACCCATAATTAACTGTGCTTGCTTTATAGAGTACATACAGCATATCTGTGAGCAATAAGGATTACCTACTTTGCGGTCACGAGAACCAACGCACAAGATATAAGCTATTCTCATAGGTTCTTTACCGTCTAAAGGTCTTAAAACACTATTATATGGCCTTGTTGGAGCAAGTAAGCGATCCATTTGCATAGCAGTTATAACATTCTTACACCTGCCATAGCCGAATTCTGGTCTAAGCGTGGGTGAAAACAGTTTAAAGCCCGTAGCAATTATTATTGCCCCCACTTTTACCTCTAATGTTTCTGGCTCCTGGGTAAAATCAATAGCGCTAGCGGGGCATTCTCTTTCACAGCTTCCACATAGTATACAATTATCAAGATCTATAATTGCTTTCTTCGGTACGGCGATGTCAAACGGTATGTAAGCTGCTTTACGTCCTCGCATATCGTATTGGAATTCGTCCGAAACTATTACTGGACATACGGTCTCACAAATACCGCAACCCGTGCAAGCATCTAGGTCAACATATCTAGGTTTCTTTAATATCTTAACTGAGAAATCCGCTTCTCCGTTCTTGACAACTTCCTGTACTTCAGAATACGTCAATAAGGTTATATTCGGATGGTGTGCTGCAGCCGCCATTTTCGGTGTAGCAATACAGCTTGCACAATCCAATGTTGGGAAAGTCTTGCTTAATAACGCCATCTTTCCTCCAATGCTCCCTTCTTTCTCTACTAGGAGGACCCTATAACCAGCATCTCCCAGTGTTAAGGCGGCTTCAATGCCAGCTATCCCTGCACCTATTATTAATACATCATACTCATTCGCTTGCTTCATTGTCTCTTCACCCTCATTATTCCGGTTTCCTCTTAATTGGGCCCAGTTTCTTTACTTTTTCATAGAGATCATGAATATGCTTCAGAAATGGTTCAACACATACAGAGCATATTGCGGACATTTTTAGTCGCTCTGGTTCAATGCCATGTTTCTTAAGTAGTTCCATTGCTTCTGCAATCCTTTTAGCAGTTCTATCAGAGCAATCTTTCAGGAATGGGCAATCAGTACCATCAGCTGCTACAAATACTCCGTCAAAACCACATTGAAACGCGTAAAGAATTATGTCGGGTCTTATCATGCTAGAACATGGTATTCTTATAATTGATGTAGTAACGGGGTAATGCCTATGAAGCAATCCGGTTAAATCAATTGCTAGATCCGATATGAAATTAGTTGAGAAAATGAGAATTTTTGGCTTAAATTCTTCTGGCATTTCAAAACACCAGAGTAGCCTCTAAGTGGATAAAAAAATAAGAAAAGATAATTGAGGAAAAATTTATTTTTTCCTTTTAACGAATATTCTCCAATAACCTGATTCTTCAATAACTCCTAGAAATTCATGTCCTACTTTCTTGGCCCATAATGGTAGATCTCTTGCAGTTCCTGGATCAGAAGAAAGAACTTCCAAGACTCCACCCACGGGTACCTCTGTAATAGCTCTTTTGGCAGCTAGAAGCGGACCTGGACAAGATACTCCTCTAGCATCTACAGTTTTATCGGGTTTTAACTTTTTTAATTCTTCGGGAGGAAGTTCGGGCATTTTTTTTTCACCGAGAAGAAAATCATGTTAAAAAATATTTCTAAAAAAACATAAGTAAAAAGTTTTATATAAATAGTGCTACAGTAGCTTCCTTTGCAGCTGTAACCATTTCAGTAGCTCCAACAACGTCATCTACAAGAATTAGGTCATCCTTTGTGGCATTCCAAGCTTTAAGAGCAGCTCCACATGCATGAATTCTAACAGTTCCCATTTCCTTG
>JAHKLF010000051.1 GCA_029856615.1 Candidatus Njordarchaeota archaeon | reverse complement strand
TACTTTTGCTGTATATAGGGCATTGGCGCCTCATCAGTGTTACGTACGTATTCTATTTTCTCTTCACGAGAAAACAAATTACGGCAAATTAATGCCATTTAATCAACAATTTCGGATCTATTGTGCCTAAGGTGGTAGTAAAGGGGTCCCCTGAGGCCGATGAGTATGTCAGGTTATTGGAGAGAGTTGGCACTAAAATTTTTTGAAAAAGCGAAAATATTGAGAAAGGAGGCCACCATAGATTTAGAGCACGGAGCTTATAATAAAGCTATAAGCGCCTCGTATTTTATGGTAGAATCTATTGCTAATGCGATTTTTGCTTATAAGAAACAGAAAACAAGGGGATTCGCTGGACGAGCGAATTTAATAAGGGAGATACTAGGAATTAATGCGTATAAGTTATTCTTAAAACTTCACGAATATAGAGAAAAAAGCCGATTATAAAGAAATTATCTTTGATAAAATTCAAGCACAAAAATGCTTTAATATAGCTATGGATCTATTTAAATTACTTGAACGCAAATTTAAATCATTAATGAATACTTCGGATTAATAAATTAAATTCTAAAAGCTATTCTAAGCTATACCTAGGAGGTTAATATATGGACTTAATTATCTTCTTCATAATTATTGCTTTGTTGTCAGGATTGGTAGCGACTTCTTTAGGAGGATTACCAATCTTAATTATTAAAGATGGTCTTCATTCACGAAAATTTGATATAGGAAATGGTTTAGCCGCAGGAATAATGTTAGCTGCTTCTATATTTAGTTTATTGATTCCTGGAATGGAAATGGGCGGTACGTTGCCCGTTATTATCGGATTCATATTAGGGGTTCTATTTGTATTACTTTTAAAGGATAGGGTTCATGTATTCTACTTTAAAATAACTGGAGAGAAGCCAGAACCATCATTAACTAAGGCTCTTGTAGTTTTCCTTGCTCTCACATTGCATAATATACCAGAAGGCATGTCAGTAGGGGTTGCATTTGTTTCTGGAAGTCTGATTTTAGGCATTCAAATAGCAATAGCTATTGCTATTCAGAACATTCCAGAGGGTTTTGCAGTAGCTGCACCATTAATATCAGCTGGTTTTTCTCGTAGGAAGGCATTTAGTTATTCTGTTTTTTCGGGTCTGGTTGAACCTATAAATGCCATAATAGCTTACATGATTGTGTCGCAAGTCAGAAATCTTCTTCCATACTTCTTTGGATTCTGTGCGGGCGCAATGTTATTTGTTGTTTTAAATGAAATGGTCCCAGAAGCGCAGCATGGTGAGTATTTTGATAAGTCTACATTGGCTATCCTAACCGGATTCATTATTATGTTAATACTTGATACGATACTTACCTAAGAAGAGTTACGTAGCCACACAACTATATAACTCAAAATTCTATACTAAAAATAATTTGGAGTTTTTTATCAGAATATTGAGAGGGATCTCAGAATTGTATATTAATAGTGTTAAGTTGGATTATGAACAACTAAAGAATTCGATGCTTAAAGTAGTTAATTTGCATAAAAAGTTAGGTGGCAAAAAAGTCATAAATGGCGTGTCATTTGAGGTTTCTCCAAGAGAAAGATTCGTGATAACAGGGGCTTCTGGTAGCGGGAAGTCAACTCTTCTTAAATTATTAAATAGACTAATAGAACCAGATAGCGGTAAAATATTTCTTGGCGATATGGATCTTTTAAGCGTAGATGTATTAACTGTTAGGCGTCTCTTATGTTATGTCCCCCAGATACCAGTTATGTTTGAGGGTACTGTGAGGGATAATCTCCTATTTGCTCCGAGGTATCTTAATATTCCCGTGTCAGAGAAAATGTTGCGTGAGGTAATAAAAGATGTAGGTTTAGAGCCTTCGTATCTTGATAAAATAGCAGAGACATTATCAGTAGGAGAAAAACAGAGAGTGGCGCTTGCCAGAGCACTTTTAATAAAGCCTATCTATCTTTTATTAGATGAACCAACTGCGCATCTTGATCCAGAGAACACAAGGATACTAGAAGAACTTATTCTAGAATTAAATAAAACGAAGGGAATTAATTTCATTATAGTTTCTCATGATATGGCGCAAGCAGAAAGATTGGGTACGCGGATCGCTAGATTAGAAAACGGCAAATTAAGCATAATAAAGGGGTGAGAAAAATTGAATGAGATAATGATTGATAAATTGATGGGCGTTCTTATGATGGTTTTTGTTTTCCTAATGTATCTAAAATTTAAGGCGTATAAGATAGAAAAAGAACTTGGGCTAGCGGTAATTCGGGCAATGATTCAATTATTCGCTATAGCTTTCTTCCTAGGCATAATAATTAGTATTAATCATCCATTATACACGATTTCAGTATTAAGTTTCATGATAGCATTCGCGGCATATATCGCGAGGAGAAGGGTTATTCAAGTTCCAGGTTTATATAAACCTGCAGTTATTGGAATATTTTCCGGTTCTGTTATTATTTTGACATATAGCGTCTTAATGAACATATTTCCGCTTGAAGCTAGGTTTATAATTCCATTTGGAAGCATGGTAATCGCTAATGCTATGAATTCAACGGCACTTGCATTAAACAGATTTATTGGAGAAATAAAGGCTCATAGATATAGAATAGAATCAAAATTATCATTAGGAGTACCTATCACAATTGCATGTAAACCTCATGTGAGGGATAGTGTGAGAGCAAGTTTAATTCCAGCAATTAGTACTCTAGAGTCGCTGGGACTTGTATGGATACCTGGAACTATGAGTGGTATGATTCTTGGAGGCGCAGATCCCATCTGGGCGGCACAGTATCAATTGTTTGTCTCATTTTCAATCATGGTAGGAGACGCTCTAGCGAGTATCATGGCTATATATCTCGCCACACATGTAATTTTCACGCGAAACCATACATTTAACGAAAAAATACCAATTTTCTAGAGTATGAAGGGAGTATAGAATACTCGCATGTTATCTCTGCATGCAAGTTTACTCCGATTAATGAAAACAATATAAGGCATCATTTCAAAAAAATTACATTTAAACCCTTAAAATGTTCATCACCTGTAACGACACGCGCCTTTTCGACTAAGGAAACGGCGTAAATTATGTAGTCAGCTAAACTAGGGTCTCTTCTTATTTTTAATTTCTTTTTGTTTTTGATGAGAATATCTCTAGATTCTCGTAACTTTTTTAGTATTTCAGCATCGATGTATCTGATTACCGAGATTTCCCTAATAATAGATATACGCTTTGTAACTGTTTCCTCATCAATGCCCTCTCTATAATATTTATTGGCTATTTCTGCAAGAACAATTGAGGGTGTTATTATCTCCTCCTCTCCTTCTATCAGCTCTTTAACTTTTTCTCCCTTCTCAGAACCAATGAAGAATTCTATCCACGCATAACTATCAAACACGAGAGTCAAGTCTATCCTCCTCAGTAAAGCTGCTTATCTTACCTTTATCTATTCCGAAGAACTTTCTAGCAATTCTTTTACGTCTTTCATTAATCAGCATTATTATAACTTCTTCTATTGATCTCATGCCTAAACTCTTCTTTAGGTGCTCCAATTTCTTTGCTGTAGCAATAGAAACCCTAA
Source organism: Candidatus Njordarchaeota archaeon (assembly GCA_029856615.1). GTDB lineage: Archaea > Asgardarchaeota > Njordarchaeia > Njordarchaeales > Njordarchaeaceae > Njordarchaeum. The sequence goes on along the minus strand of JAHKLF010000051.1, from coordinate 5,310 downwards.
TGGTAGTTGACATATCTTGTCACCCAAACATTTGCGATATTTTTAAGCCCGTTAATGATATATCAATCTACAATATACAATATAAATATTAAATGTATAATTATATGTTGCATGCAAAAGAGGTTTCAAGTTTTAAAATATTTCATTAAAAATCGATCATAATGGTGGAAAATATGAAACTAATTACCCAAGAGAACATGATGTCCGCGTTTGCGGGCGAGAGTCAAGCTCATATGAGATATCTTCATTTTGCTGAAATTGCTGATAAAGAAGGATTTAAAAACGTTGCAAGGTTATTTAGAGCTGTTGCATTCTCAGAGCAAGTTCACGCCATAAATCATTTGAAGAAACTAGAGCACCTAAAGGACGGATTTGTGACAGTAGCGCATGCTCCTTTTGGCCCTGGGAACACTTCTAAGAACTTAGAGCTAGCAATAATGGGGGAGGAATTTGAAACTGAAGAGATGTATCCGGCTTATTTAGAAATAGCCAAACTACAAGGAGAGAGAATGGCTGAAATGAGTTTTAAGTGGGCATTTGAGAGTGAAAAAGAGCACGCAAAGCTGTTTAGGAGAGCTAAAGAAGCTGTAGATAAAGGGGAAGATGCCCCATTTAAGGGTATTTATGTCTGTGAAATTTGTGGATATACGGTTGAAGGCGAGCGACCAGATAGATGTCCGATATGCGGAGCATCTGGTGAGAAATTTAGGGAATTTTGAATTATAGTTGTATGAAGTAGTGTATCTTCTTTTCTTTATTTTTAAGATTATCACTATAGAAGTGTTTAAAGTCTTGTGCTCATTTCACTTCTTGTGCTATTAATTCAGATTTTTTTTACCAGATAACAACATGGAACTAAATATTGGGCCCATTCTAGGTCCACCATAGAGGGAAGCAACAGCCATGCCCGCGACGTATAAACCTGGAACGACGCGACCTGTTTTTTCAACAACGAATTTTTCTCCGTTCGGAACATTCATAGATTTTTCTCCTACTATGTCTATTTGTAATTCAAGAATTTTCCTAGCAGCTATAGTTAATACTTTAGCATAATGCCCAGTCGCATCAACAACCGCTTTAGATACAATTGCTAATGGGTCTACATGAATACCTGACATTATTACAGCAGTCCATTGGATTACAACTCCTTCTATACGCAAGGGGACTCTCGATATATGACATCATCTACAGTAACTCCCAAAAGTATATTTGCTCCTGCATCAACAGCTGCGGTCGCGAGCTTTGCTATTAGTTCTGCTGGATCAACTATTAGTACATTGTCTGATGTTTCTTCGTATTTACATTTAATATCTCTTAAGATTTCATCTGGAGGTTTTGCTAGTACTATTCGTGGAAAGAGCATTCCTCTTCCAATCCCTCCTCCAAATGATATCCGCTTCTCAATTATTAGCGTTTTTAATCCTTTTCTTGCCAGATAATATCCCGCTGTTAACTCTGCAGGACCTGCTCCAACTACTATAACATCTACTTCAGCGATTTTGTCTAGGTATTCCATCGATTTTCTAATAATTGTCCGTGCGATGATGGGTTCAGGAACAGTGTGAATTTCTACCGCTATTATTATTCACCTTTCTCTTTAGATATTCTTAGATCTGAGAACTACTATTGTGCCCTCTCTCTTTAACCAGTTTCTGCGCCATATCTGTAAGCATTTTTGCGAGCAAAAAACAAACAATTTATTGATGCAACAGGTTTTCTTAGTAATAGGTTTACCTTTAATCATCTTACCACATACGATGCAGCGTATTTCTTTCGACCAAATAACAATGTTTTATAACTATGTTATACCTATGTCAATTAGCTATATTTAAATTTGGGAGCTATATAGATTAGCTTATTTCAATGCATTAAGCAATGTTAATATTGGCATAAGAAGATAGACTGTTCGCGTATCGAGAAGCGTGTATTCTATTTTTAGAAGAGTATTACAAACATAATTGCTATTGTGACTAAGATTGCTCCTAGTAGAGCACGTTTGCCTGGTCTTTCTTTTAAAAGTACTAGGGCTAGTAATATAGACAATCCGGGGGACGAAGATGATATTATCGTCGTCCTAGCGGCGCCAATGTCCATTATAGCTAAATGGTAAAGCACGATTCCAACTCCAATACCCAATGCCCCACCAATGCATGCAGCTAATATTTCGCTATTCGAAAACTCTTTTATCTTATTATATCTAGCTAGGAAGATAGGGGTACTCAAAACGGATAGGCTTAATAAACGCATTAGGGCAAATAATACGGGAGGTGCCGTAAAAAGAGCAATTTTAACAAGAACAGCATTAGATGTCCATGCTATAGAGGCTATAATTGCTGCTAAGACTCCCTTTTGAGTATGTAATATTTCGCTGTTATTATTTCTAGTAGATAGAATAATTATACCAGTTAGCTGTAGACATAGTCCAATTATTAATCCTATGCTTAAAGGCTCTCCTAACATTAATACAGTGATCAATGACACATATAGAGTATAGCTAAAGGCGATCGGATATGTTATCGTAACACCAACATTCTTGATAGCGTAGATGTATGCATAAGAACCTATAAGTATGCCTAGAGCTCCCGTTATTATTGCCATATAAATGAGATAAGGATTAAGGAGGTATTCTATATCGAAGGGTTCCATAAGCATTGTAGCTATAATGGTAACAATTAAAGCTGGATAAATTCTTATTAGGGTCACAATAAGGGCATCCCCGTGCCTTAGCGAATATCCGTAGAGAATTGCTGCTAATGACCAGCTGATTGCTAGAATTACGGCATATATGTATCCTATCATCGTGGGAGTCCCGTTAGTATTTTTTTATTCAAAAGCTTAAGTATGGAATAGGAAATTATCTTTTTGGCTAAATGAGATGATGTCTTATAAATTATGCGAATAATTAAAAACTTTGATATTGATTTTGCCTACACATAATTACAACATTTTTTAGCGAACAAATCTTTATTGTCGTCGAAGAATTCTCATTGATTAAATTTCTATACCAAGTAAAATTTTAGCTAAGCTTCCTATTGTGTAAGTCGCAAATGCTGCGCCGATAATTATTATGACATTTTCTATTGCCTTTCTCTTTATGCTTATACCAGATAAGATAGCAGTGAATATTCCAGCTAGAAATGAGACTATGGATGATAATATTACAGCAGCAATAGCGATGTAAGTCGTATTAAGGGATAAGAAATGACCTATAAAGAACGGTATTACAACCGGCAATGCTCCTAAAATATAATACAAGCCGGTAGTTGTGGCGACTTCTTTGGGATTTGTTGGAGTTTCTTCTATTTCAAGCGTTTTAGCTAGATTCTCTAGGGCATCGGGGTTGTCTTTGAGGCTTTCGACTATTTTCTTTGCGGTTTCTGTATCAATGCCTCTATCTATAAGAGCTCGTTTGAGATCTTCCAATAGAATTGAACTAGCGATAGCCCGTTTTACTTCGATCTCCTTAACTGCTCCTTCATATATATCATTCTGACTTTTAGCAGATAAATATGCTCCAGACGTCATTGAAAATGTTCCACCAATTGCTGAGATCATTCCAGCTAGGCCGATAGTCAAGGGATTCGGAATCATGCTAGCTAATCCTATTACTAGCGCAAGAATTTCTACTAGAGAATCCGTCATACCATATATTGCATCTTTTACTTTGGCTATTCTGGCTTTTTCTCCTATAATTATCTCAGTAAAAGTGGCTTCGTGCTCGATTTCATCATAAATGATTCTTTTTATTGTCTCGAAGGTCTCTGGATGTTCTCTGAATTTAGATAAAATATGGGAATATTCGAGAGTAGCTTCTCTTTCGTCGAATTCTAAATAGTGAATCATGAAGGTTAGAGGCGTTATTAGAGCTAATAATTTGTAGAAAATGATCTTTAATTTAAGTAATAGATTAGGCTCAAATGACGTATTAAAGTATTTCTCTGCAATCATATTCCATGCTAGCGCGTGTTGTTTCTCCATTTCAGCTAATTTATCAAAGATTTCTTTTCTCTTTCCTTTTGCTTTTCGCTTGAGGAATTTATATAAGCTCGTAGCTATTATTTCATCCTCCCATGACTTTCTAATAATCTTTAGATCATCTTTTGTTAACTCCATATATATCACCAATAATCTATTTCTCTTCCTGCGATCTACACGGTAATCCTATCACATTAGACTTATTATGCTGTTTATTAGTTCGTCAATTTGCTTGAAATTCTCTTTTCTTAGGCGTCCACGAATTTCAATTATAGGCTCAATTAACTCCCAATTAAGAGGTTTAAATAAATCAATAAGTTTGACATATCCTTTACCAGACCAACCAAAAGAACCGAATATCCCATAATGCTTGTTCTTCAACCTTTTAGTCCAAAGTAAATAGGCAGTATAAAAAACGGGAGGGAATACGCTGCCATCATAAGTAGGAGAACCAAATAGTATTACTTTCGAGTCCCATGCTTCACCTATAGCAAAGCTTGGATGCTGATTAACAGCACTATGCATAGAGACTTTGACGCCCTTACTAACGAGTTTTCGAGCGATATAATTAGCCAATTCATCCGTAAATCCATACATGCTACCATGAATTATTAAAACCTTATTTTCGGCTTCATATCTGCTTAATTTGTCATATAACTGAATGATGATTCCCGGGTTAGCTCTCCATATGGGTCCATGGGAAGGCGCTATAATCTTGATTTCTAATGATTTAAGTTTCTTAAGGGCGTTTTGCACAGATTGGGTGTGCATACCGACAATATTAGCAAAATATCTTCGAGCTTCTGAAAGATAGAAATTCACGTTAATTTCATCATCAAAGATTTTTCCACTTAATGCACCAAATGTACCGAACGCATCACCACTAAATAGAATTTTATTAAAGGTATCATAAGTTACCATTGTATCAGGCCAATGTACACCTGGAATTGTGAAGAACAGTAGTTCTATTTCTCCCAGATTAATTTTATCTCCATCCTTAACAGTTATAATTCTATTCTCATCACTAATTCCATAGAAATCACTTAATAATTTCTTACCAAAACTTGTTATAATGATTTTAGCATTTGAGGCGATTTTATAAAGCATTGGTAATGTTCCTGTGTGGTCAGGCTCCATATGATTAACTATTATATAATCTATGTGTGCGGGATCTATTATATGTGATATATTATTTAGAAATGCTCTGGAAAAATCTACTTTAACGCCGCCTTCTATCAGTGCTATTTTATTATCTTTAATTAAGTATGCATTATAACTTATCCCATAGAGAATGGGCCATATACCTTCAAAATATTGCGTTTTTTTATCATCTAT
>JAHKLF010000050.1 GCA_029856615.1 Candidatus Njordarchaeota archaeon | reverse complement strand
TAAACAAATTCAAGTTTCGTACAAATAAGGAAGAAGTTCTATCCATTATTTCGATACTTGTTATAGAAAACTTAATAGGGGAACTTCTAGTCCCGCTAAGCTTTAGGGAGAAATTAAGTCGTGACATTATCGATTCTGCATTGAGAATCTATAAAATCCTTATAAAGGATGGTCTTCTGGCACGCGAAACATGGTTTAGTAAAGCCCAGAAAATCGCTACGATATTAGCTTCGTTGCTGAGCAAAAAAAGACATAAACGCATTAAAAGAGCTAATGATGCATTACGCGAATTCTTTATGCGAGATATTTTAGATACTTCCTTATTCGTATCAATGCTTAAAATTGGTGAGATCAGTAACCTAGAGGAACTTAAGGAGAAAATTGTAAGTTCAGTAATGACTTTTACCTCGGATATAATTAGAGTAACTCCGGCTATAATGGCACTAAAAATATTTAATAAACCAAGAGAAGTTGTGAGATACTGGTACAGAAATCGTGCTCGTGGTAAAATAAAGATCCATTTAATGCATATTAAGGAAAAAAAGACATTTTATATGGAAACACCAGCAACATGGAATATTAATGATCCTACAGAAGAACTTGATGTAGTATTATCACTTTCTTCATTTCCTAAAATGATTCCAGGTATAACAACTAAGAAATGGGACAAAACGGAAATTGAGATCGAAGAGAGAATTAGTCACCCCCCAGATTTATTAATCATAATAGATAGTTCTGGAAGCATGGGGTATCTCCCTGGATGGATAAAGCCAGCCATTGACCGAAAATCCGAAGAATACAAAATACTTAAGAAGCTTGGAATAAGATACCCGCTCGGGTCAAAATTCGATATAGCATTAACCTCAGCATTCGCGGCTGTAGAATATGCATTAATGCGAAATAGTCAGGTAGCAGTAGTTAATTTCTCAGGAAAAGGAATCATTTGTGATTGGACTTTAGATAGAAGAAAGATAGAAGATTGCTTAATGATCTACCAAGGAAACGGAACCGAATTACCGGTCAGGAAAATAAAAAGTATACTTGAGAAAACAGAAAGTAAAGTACTCGTGATTTTAATTACTGATGCAGAGATATTCAACGAGAAAGAAACAATACAATGCTTACGAGAAATTCTTGAACATGGTCATCATTTATATGTCTTTCATATCGAGGAAAAAGGATATTATCCTGTGCTAAACCAAGTTCAAGAATCTGGAGGAGTTGTAATAAGGATTAAAAAGCTCGAAGAATTAACAGATGTAGTAATTGGCGAGTTGAAAAAGTATTACTTGATCATGTGACTCGTCTTCTGAGCATATAAACAAATTTCTCTCAATGGACACTTATCGCATTGAGGCTTCTTAGCTTTACACCACCTTCTTCCTAGAGCAATAAGGTATCTATGGACTAGATCCAAATTTTCCTCATCACCGAATACTTCTAATAAAGCTCCTCTAATTCCCTCATAACCAGCTCTTGAAGGCGCTATACCTATCCGTTTAGCGACTCTAGCAGCATGAGTATCTACTCCAATCGTTTTCTTACCATATATTGCTAATAATACATCAGCACTCTTCTTTCCAATACCCGGAAGTGTTAAAAGCTTTCTTCTAGCTTCTTCCACGGGCAAAATTAAAATCTCCTTTAAATTAAAGCCCCGTATCACTTCTTCCGCAATTTTTCTTAATCTAATGGCTCTCTCTTTCTGCAATCCACTAGGTTTTAGAGCATCTTCAAGCTCTTCATTTGAGAGTTTGAGAATTCCTTGTGGTGATAAATCTGATATCCTTTTTAGGTTTGTAAGCGCAACTATTGCATTTTTATCACTTGTATTCTGACTCAGAACAATGGCTACTAATTTCTCGAATGGATCATTCCCCACATAATCAACTACAAATAATTCCTTCGATAAATCAATTTCCCTCTTTAGAATATCAAGTATTTTTCGCCCCAATCTTTTATTCATACTTTGTCCTCCCAGAATTCTGAGAAAACAACGCATCGAGAATATAATAAGAATGAAAAATGCTTTAGGAATTATCGAAGATCTATAGTTTCCATTAAATCCGGACCAGTACTAATAATTTTTACTGGAACTCCAACTTTTTTCTCTATCTCCTCTATGAATTCCTTAGCCTCATCTGAAAGCTTATCGAAATCCGTAACTCCTCTGGTCTCAGGGAAAACGACATCCAACTTCGTTACAGCAATCATTGAAGCACTATTTAACCTTACAGCTCTTCTTGCCAAGTCAAAATTGAATGGTGCAGCTCTTCGAACTCTCCCTGTAACAGTAGCTATTTCTAACCAGCCTCTCCTTTTAGCTTCTTCTTCTGGTAATTCCCCAGGTAACGGGCCAGCTCCTACCCGAGTTACATACGCCTTAAATACTATTATTACATCCCTAACATGCTTAGGTCCAATACCGACGTCAGAACACGCTGCAGAGGCAGTAACGTCTTTGCTTGTCACATATGGATATGTGCCGTGAAACAATGATAAGAATGTACCCTGCGTTCCCTCTACTAAAACGTATTCTCCTCTATCCAAAGCATCATGAAGCTCTCCAGGAACATCAGTTAAGAATGGCTCAAGGTCTTTTATTTCCTTAGCAATCCGTAAGATTCTAAGTGCTCTATCGGCATTTGCTGGCCCGCATCCACTACCTGTAGTACCTAATCTCCCCTTAAGATCCGGCTTCCTATCCCTTTCAATATGACCTTCCTCGATGATACCACATTGGTAATCTACGCCTACTCTCTTCGGATTTATCTTCGTTGTCTCTATTTCATTTAGTAATATTTTTGGATTCACGAGAACTCCTGGGCCTATAAGAAGCCTCGCCTTCTCGTATACAAAACCGCTAGGTAATTGTCTTAGTTTATATTCCTGTCCCTTGTAAATCACTGTATGACCGGCATTAGGACCAACGCCAGCTCGGACCACGATTTCTGGTTTGTCATGCAAAGCTAAATAGGAAATTATTTTTCCTTTACCTTCGTCGCCAAAAAAACCGCCAACTACAACAGTTGCGCTCAAGGTTATCACCAAATTAATACTCCCCATCCATTGTTAAAAATGTTTTTAGAAGATGATTATATTATCTCATATAATTGTGGCATTCTCCAATCAATACCCACGGTCATTCCTCCAAAGATCTTCGGAATTAGCGGCATTCTTCGTTTATGCTCCGTATTCTGGATTCTTACCAATATTGATTTGATTAACTCACGATCTAAACCTTCTATATTAAGCACTTCCCGGAGCGGCATTCGTAAATCAACTAGTGCATATAAAATAGCATCAATTATATCGTAATCCGCTCCTAATTCATCTACTGCCTTGTGACCCGGCCAGAGTCTCGGGCTACTAGGCTTTAAAGCTATTTTTTCTGGAAGTCCAAGAAATTTTGCAAGTTCTCTTACTCGGGTTTTATAAAGATCTCCAAGTGGCATAATGTCAACACCACCATCTCCGTATTTCGTGTAATAGCCTAAGATTAATTCGCTTTTATCACTAGACCCGACTACTATTCCGCTAAAGGTGTTAGCAATCGCGTAAAGAAGTATCATTCTGGAACGAGCTAGTAGATTACCTCGTGTTAATCTATTAACCTCTATTCCAGCGCTATTTAATCTCTCCTCCACTTTTGTCACTATATCATCAATTGTAATTTCTATAGGTCTTAAGCCCAATGATTCTGCTAATTCGTAGGCATCATTTATATCCTCCTGAGGAGTCATTTCAGTGTGAGGCATTATAACGCATTTTACTTTTTCTGGTCCGAGAGCACGCACAGTAACTGCTAATGTGGTAGAAGAATCCACCCCTCCGCTTATTCCTAGTACTGCGCATTTAGCTTTCGTTCTGCTGAAATAGTTTCTTATGAAGCTAATAATTCGTTGTAATGCAAATTCTTTATCAAAATTTAAAACTGCGTTTTTCAGATCGTTTAAATGCAACATATTAGGTCACTTCAAGTAGCACTACTAATGTTGGTGATTCTTTTGAAAATAAGAGTTATTCTATCTCAAATTGGTAGTGTATTAGGTAGTAAAGAGGACAATATTGAGAGAATTGAAGAAATTCTTAAAAAATACGCCAAAAAAGATGAATACACACTAGTTCTATTTCCTGAACTTTATCTTACTGGATACAACATTAAGGAATTAGTATATAAATTAGCGGAAGAAGTCCCAGGAGATTCAACTAGAAAGATACAAGAAATACTTTCGGAGTACCCTAATACCATCGTAGCAGTAGGAATGCCTGAGAGAGGAGAATTCCCTCGCGGCGTAATCTATAACTCATATGTTTTCATTTCAAAGGAAGGAGTGGATGGGGTCTTTAGAAAACGTCATCTTCCCACGTTTGGAGTTTTTGACGAGTATAGATACTTCAAACCAGGGACTGTCGCTTTACCCGATTTAATAGAGCTCAATGGCTTTAGAATAGGCGCTCAAATATGCTATGATACCTTCTTTCCTGAAGTATGTCGATCGTTAGCTTTAATTGGAGCGGATTTAATCGCAATTCCTTCAGCGGCCCCTATAGTGTCTAAACCTTTATGGCCCTATTTATTACGTGCGAGGGCTATTGAGAATACAGTTTACATAGCATACGTGAATACAGTAGGTTACCAAGATGGATTAGAATTCTTTGGCGAAAGTATGCTATTGGACCCTATTGGCAAACCTATCGCTGTTGGAAAATCTTTCGAGGAAGACATAATAGTTGCTGAAATCGATTTTCATAGTATTATCCGTGCACGCGAAATAAGACCAGTTCAGAAGGATATTGATTATGGAGACATTTTAATGCTTAAGGATGCGTATGATTTCCACTTTTTCTAGACGATTTATTTTAATAATAGTGTGCTTTTTCTTCATATTTTTGATAGATATTTATATAGAGATTTTTGTAAGTAAAATTTTAGAGGTGATGAATTATGAGCGAAGAAGGAGGTTTTGCCGCTGAATTCGACATGATTCTGAAGAGGATAAGAGACCTGGAGGCTGAGATAGAAAAACTGAAGAAAGCAGGAATTGAAAGAGCTGAGAAAGAGAAACTCTTACAGGAACTCAAAAACCTTATCTCCGTAGCACGCGAAGAAAACGTTATTAATATTAGAATAGCCACAAGTGCGAGGGGTGCGATATTTAGATTAAAGCGTGGTGTATGGGCCACGATATCTAAGCTTCAAAAGACGCATAAAGATAAATTCGATATTAATAAGAGCAAGGAGAATTGGGGAAAAATGGCCTCTTTAATAATTAGAAAAATAAATGAAGCAAAAGTTACTGATTACCCCACAAAAATTGTAATGACTTATGACGTAATTGAAGAAAATGGAAAAATGATCTTTAAACCTAAAGAAGTTCGTATCCTTGTCTTTGAACCTGCTGCGCATATTCTAGCGACATTCGATGAAGCAGAGGAAATTGAGGTCACTCCCGAAGAAATTCCGGAAGAAAAAGAGGAAGAGGAATAACTGTTTATAATTCGATAGCCCCTTAGCCTATCATGGACAGAAGATATACCAAAACATCTACTATTATAATCGCTAAGATAATGGAAGTCATTATGAAGTTTGATAGTTTAACACCTCCTAATCTTTCCTCCCAAAAGGATCTAGCTAATAGTATAGATATCCATGCACCGCATAAGTAGCTTATGGCTACAGTACTGATCGGGATTGTGAAAATCCCTAATACTAAGATCACTATGATGATCACTATGCGTGCTACTATAGCTATTACCAAAGACTTAACAATATCCGTAAATGATGTTCTTGCCTTATACCACGCAGCGAGCACGATTAATAATAGAATCGTATAAGTTATGATAAAAATTAAGTCATATAACCCAAGCACGGTGCCTCCCTCATTCTTCAATTACGATTTTGAAAAAGACAAACGAACTTTATATCTTTTTTCTAAACTTTTTATCGACAAATTTTATTAATTGTGCAGTTAAATTCTTTTTGCAACATAGCTATCTCTTCAAGTAATATCAAAATATCCCGGTGATTTCATTGAGCACCGATTATATGGTTGACTTATTGATGCGTTTGGTAAGAATAGATACTAATTCTTATGAGCGAAAGAACTATGATGAAATAACTAAGTTAATCTCAGAAGAAGCCAAGAGGATTGGATGCATTGTTGAGCGAATTGTTGATAATAAGGGAATACCCCACCTTAAGATAATGCTCCCTAATGCCCCTATGGATGCGAAAAAGGTAATCTTTCTTACACATTATGATGTCGTACCGGCGGGAGAAGGATGGGACTTCGATCCATTCGAACCATTTGTCAGAGACGGAAAAGTCTTTGGCCGAGGAGCATCAGATGATAAATCTGGAATAGTTGCAACATTAGCTGCATATAAGGAGATCTTAGAGAGACAATTGATCCCCCAAATTTATCCGATACTAATCGTGGCTGGTGGTGAAGAAACGGGTGAGGGAGCAGACTTCTTCAAATCGATCCAAGGAGATATTGGTGTTGTGCTAGATGTCGGACCCGAAGGTTTATCAATAGGAGCTTCTGGTGTCGTAAGAGCTAAAATTAAAGTTTATGGCGTACAAACTCATTCTGCATATCCCTTTAAAGGTAAAAATGCCATTTATTTAGCCATGAAAATCATCGCTTTCTTAGAAGCATTAGGTGAAAAATTAATTAAAGAAGTGCGTTCAAAATATTCTGCTCCCGAGGGTTATGACCGTCTTCCAGCACGGTTAAATGTTACAATGATTAAGGGAGGCGTTGCTCCTAATATTATACCAGGAGAATGCGAGATATTGGTTGATAGAAGAACGATACCAGAGGAGAATGCTGACAAAGTAGCCGTTGAATTAAAAGATTTAATCGAGAAATTTGCTATGGAGAATGAAATTAATGTTGATGTAGAGGCGTATAAACTAGCTGATGCATGGGTAACGCAGGATGAGGGAGTAATTCGTAAATTCCAAGAGATATTAAGAGATATCACTGGTATTAAGCCTAGATTAGTCGTTGAATTGGGTGGAACAGATGGTATACACTTAATAGACAGAATGCCTGTAATTCAATTTGGTGCTTTAAGAGGTGACAATAATATCCACGGTAAGAATGAATTCGTGCATATCGATGATTTAGAGTTGGTCAAAAAATTTGTTGAGAAAGTAATTCTAACAAAGTTTTAAATTTGACATCAGCTCTATAAGCAAACATAATTGAAGGGAGATTTGATGCCAATGTTAAGTGAAGAAGAAGTAAAAGAAATAGCTAGAGCCTTTGTTTCTAATAAGGAAGATGTACTAGATAGAGTTGAATTTGTACTATGGATCGGCTTTCTTGGTCCAAGGACGTCGTACCGAGAATTGCGTTTATATGAAATCGAACCCGAATTCAGCGCATTCGCTTTTCATGCCTTTAAGTTAAAAATCCGTGGATCCACCCTTAGGAGACATATTACTGCTTTTGAAACAGAAACTGGAGAATTTATCGAAGTGGATCATTTAAATGAAGAAATGTGGGTAAACTTCATTACTGATGTGAAAAGGAAAACACGTCCTCGCGTTATTCTCGATGATTCATTTAGAAAGCGATTCGGTCTACCCAGTATTTTATCAGAACTGGAGATATTTGTACTTGATATCAATTATCAAAAATAGCTTTCCACTAAATACCTCGTTAAGACCACATTAAAGCTGCTTGGGAGAGCATTATGGAGTGGACATGGGCAAAGGAATTATTCATTGAAAAAGCGGATCTCTTTCTTCGCGTAATGAATTACCGATGGGAACAAGCTATTGAGGAAGCGAAATGGATTGTAAGGATTTTGGAAGCGAATGATATCTTCGAAGGAAAGATCCTAGATTTAATGTGCGGAAATGGTCGCATTGCTGTGTATTTGGCTGAAAGGGGCTATAAAGTAATAGGGGTTGATATTTCTCCCTTATACATAAGAGATGCTAACCAACGCGCAAAGAAAATGGGAGTTCAGGATAATGTTCAATTCATTGTAGGAGATTCTCGAGACATTGATCAATTAGTCAGTAAATTCGCTCCATTTGACGCTGTATTAAATATCTGGAGTAGCCTAGGATATTATGGTGAAAAAGCAGACTTAATAATGTTTAAAAAAGCTCGGCACGTCACACGAGATGGGGGTATTTTTATCATAGCTGACACAATCTCTAAAGAAAGTCTACTATCAGAATTCGCTCCTCACACCTATGCCGAATTTCCAGATTTGCTTATACTACATTTCGCAGAATACGATCCATTGTCATCAATTTTAACGGATTTATGGAGATTCTATGAGAAGAAGGGAGAAGATTGGATCTTTTTAGATTCCGTTAGAGTAAAAGTACGAATTTATAGCCTATCAGAAATCGCTAAGATGCTTGAGCAAGCTGGCTGGACCATTGTTCAAGCTTATGATTCTTTAATAGGCTTAAGTCCTCTAAAACCTAATAGTCGAATAAATATCGTTGCTAGAGCAAATAGAAAAACAATGAAATAATATCATGCAGCGCTTCCTCTTTCCTTCTCTAATCTTTGTCTAATTTTCTCTAAGGCTTTAGCTGCAGCTATTCTTACAGTTTCATTTTTGTCCATCAAGAGATCCACAAGATAATCAATTTTCTCTGCTATTAGACTTGGATCAGTTTCTCCAATGATTCCTAAAGCTTCAGCGGCACTTGCTTTAATATTTGGATCTTTTTCGCGCAATGACTCTACAATTTTATCTAGAAACTTGCTGGATAACTCAGGTCGCTTTGCTATGATGCTCCCCATAGTTTTAAGAGTCAACGCCTTAACCATGTTGCTTTCATCGTCTAATAAGTCAGAAATTGACTCAGCGGCCTCAGATACAATCTCACTATAAACTTTAATAAGCTGATCTATTAGGACTACTGCTCCCGCTCTTGCATAATCATCCGTATCCTTTAACAATTTGTATATAGTATCCTTTACTCCTAATATAACATCCGGATTTCTTTCCCCAATATTGGTTAATATCCATACAGCTCCAGATCGTATGTATTCGTTCTCATCAGTGATTAATGATGTTATCCGATTAATATAAGGAAGAATATCCTCGGGGAATTCCCTC
>JAHKLF010000005.1 GCA_029856615.1 Candidatus Njordarchaeota archaeon | reverse complement strand
GTAATTAAATGATGTGATTGTATCTCATATAATGTGCTACTGGAATATACCGCCGATTTTATTTATGTAAAGATTTTTAGTTTTTCTCATGCATATTTTTTTCTATTTTTGTATATGAATGTTAATGAAGAGTTCGATTAAAATCGAAATTTTTAATATATTTTTCATGCAGTGAAACACTAACAATAGGTCTCGAATTGTATAGGTAATAACGCATGCGTGTAATCGTTGTATCTTTCATCGCTTTCTTCTTAATAATTGTTAGTGTTGCCTCTGTGTATCACGCGCAAAATAGTATTTATCTTACGGATAATTCAGAAAAAACAGTACCAGAAGTAACTGGTGTTGGTTTGAGGGAGGGAAATAAGAATTCATATTCTAGTTTTCGCGTGTACAGTGGCGATGTAATTAATATTGTGAATCTTACTTCCGATGGCTGGACTTGGCGGTATACGGACAGTTTCGATGTTTTAACATCGTTAAATATTGGTGAACCTAGAGTCACGGCTGTGACTAGGAGACCTGGTGCGGATTTTATAATTGATGTGGTAGTGGTTACGTATTCCACTTATCAAGTCGAGTTAACTAAGTATGTCAATTATACATTCCTATATTTCATGATGGATTACTCTAATTCAACTGTCGATAAGGATAAGGTGACGCCTAGTATTCAACTCGTAGACTGGTTTTCTGTAGTAGAAGACGCAAGCGAGGCTCCTCGGATAACTAGAGTGGCCATCTCATGGATTGATTCTGATAATTTGACACTAGTGTATGCTCTTGAGGAGAGAACATATAATGCAACATACAATTTCTACAGAAATAATTACACGATTTACATGAAATTCTGGTCTTCATTAGGCTGGACATCCGAGAGAGTTATTCTTGGTCCCACTGATGGGTCTGTTAGTTTTATATTACCACACTGTAATGCAACGAACTACTTGAAATATGTGAGCATAGGAACTCTGGACATTACAGTGACGGTAAAGGGGAGCTTAATAGTCTTCGAGAAGTACGCAATTGTAAGAATCTGTAATCCGTTCACTGGTTCTGTTCTAGATACATACCAAGAAATCACGCGATCAGTTGAAGATTTCTCATGTGTTACACCTCTGTATTATAGTGACGAAGTATACTTTGTAGCGGCTGTGGTATACGGACCTGGGGATAGCGAGTTATTACTGTTTCATTTTAATGGTGCGACAACGACATCCTCTTTAATTATTGATTCAAGAGAGTTCGCCGCGGAGTATGGTGTTTATCCAAGTTATGTGGATCCATCATCAGTAATCTTTTACGATGAGTCTTCCTTATCGCACCTAATCTTAGTAGTATTACTTGCTCATACCGATATTGAGGATTACTTAACTTATCTCATATGCGATTTTAGTGGTACCCTCATATCCGACATTTTAATCCTGAGAAATATTATAATGCCAAGTAATATGCGGGTTCTGAATACAAATATTGACGATGAGAACGCTTCTCTTTTGCTGATAGATAGTAGTGCGGGAGTACCCGAAGTAATAGAAATTTATGGATATTGGAATTCTACTGTGCAAGAATGGATTTGGGTCAGTAAAACATTCGCAACAGAGACGCATACTCAGACTATTCGTTTCGATGCCGCTATAAATGATTTAAGAGACATTTTCATTGTACACATTTCTTACACTGCAGAGGGCAATAAGACCGTATATCCCGTAATAGGTTATTTTGATGTGGATAGGGATTATCTTGGGAACTGGGAGGAGGTAAATGTTTATGCCACTTTTGTAGACGACCCAGACTCGGATGCTGATGGGATTTGTGACGGTTCAGAGATATTTCTTTATGCTACTGACCCCTTAGATAATGATACTGACGACGATCATTTATCAGATAAATTTGAAATCGAGGTGAATCCCGCTAAGAATAACGTTTATCAAACAGACCCGTTATCTCCTGATACCGATGCTGATGGCTTGAGTGATTATGAGGAGGTCTACGGAGAGTTTTATAACAAGACAAGGATTTGGGGCTATTCTACCGATCCCTTGAATAACGATACTGATGGTGATGGTCTTAGCGACTATGAAGAGATAATCATAGGAGTTACGTACTGGATAAATGATACTGCACTAACGTATGTAGCGTATCCTTCAGCTCTCTCTAGCGATACTGATAATGATTTACTATCTGACTACGAGGAGAAATCCTATGGGACAAACCCGAACTCAAATGATACTGATAATGATCAGCTAAGTGAATATGATGAGATAGTATTCTACGGTACATATCCTCAAATTACTGATAGCGACTATGACGGCTTAAGTGACTATGAGGAGATAATGATCTATTATACGGACCCTCTAGATTGGGATTCTGATGGTGACGCAATCAATGATTCCGCTGAGATTAAGATCTATGGTACTGATCCCACTAACTATGATTCCGATGGTGATGGTCTTGGAGACTATGATGAAATAATTGTGTTTGGAACAAATCCTCTCTCCGAAGACTCGGATAATGATAGAATTGATGATTTCACGGAAATATATGAAGGTTTTAACGCAACTAATAGTGATACTGACAATGATGGGCTAACAGACGGTCAGGAGTACTTTGGAGTAAATATTACTGGAATAGGTATTCGTTTCCTAGATCCTACGAGTAATGATACCGATGGAGACTCTCTAACGGATTATGAGGAAGCAATGGAGTTATTCACGGATCCAACTGAGTCAGACACCGATGGTGATGGTTTAAGCGATTATGAGGAGCTAAGAGTATATTCAACAAGTCCACTAAACGAGGATTCAGATGAAGATGCATTATCTGATTATGAAGAAGTTAGAGTTTATGGGACAAATCCTCTCTCCAACGATACTGACGCTGATAGTCTTAGTGATTGGGATGAGGTTAAAAGATACATTACAAATCCATTGAGTAACGATACAGATAGCGATAATCTAACCGATTTCGTTGAAGTACGCATATACGATACGAATCCCATAACCAATGATACCGATGGTGATGGTCTTAGTGATTATGAGGAGTTAAAAGTATACTCAACAGATCCAAGAAAGCGAGATACCGATGGTGATGGTGTGGATGATTATTTGGAAGTTATAAGGTATAGAAGTGACCCTAACAATAAGGATACGGATGATGATGGATTAGAGGATGACTTTGAGGTATTTAAAATAGGCACTTTACCAACAAATAACGATACTGATGGAGATGGATTATTGGATGGCGAAGAAGTTTTCGGATTCAGGGTGGCGGGATACGGATTTAGAACAACAAACCCGCTAGATAACGATACTGATGGTGATGGTCTGACAGATTACGAAGAAGTCAGGATTCATGGAACTGACCCTACATTATTTGATACAGATAATGATGGTTTAAATGACTACGAAGAGCGAATCCTGTATCAGACGAATGCGACAAGCGCGGATTCGGATAATGATGGCTTAAGCGATTACGAGGAAGTCAAGGTTTTCGGAACGGATGCTTGGTCTGTTGATTCCGATGGTGATGGGTTAACAGATTATGTTGAGGTTAAAGTGCTTAAGATTGATCCCTTATCCACCGATAGTGATAAGGATTTGATTCCCGATAATCTTGATATAATTTTCCCTCACTTTAAGGATGAAATAATCTATTTGCTGGTAGGCGTAGTAAGCTTATTTGCATATGCATTCCACTATGGAGCGTTTAGAAACCCCTTCAAGGATATTATAACTGTTGGCCTGAGCGATGAAGGCGGGACACTCATGCTTCTTATCCCAGAGGAAATCAAGGAGAAACAAGATCCCAACCTGATCTCACCAGCACTTATTGGAATTCATCAACTAACAAGCGAGATTACTGGTGAACAGCGAACGATTGTGTTGAGTGGAAGAATAGCCACAATAATTCGTCACGGAGAAGCCTCTTATATGTGGGTATTTGCTAAGAAGTCGTACCCGAAGATCGTAAAAACGATAAATAAACTACACTCAGAGATAGAGAAGAGATTTAAAGACGTTTTAACCGCTTGGAGTGGAGATGTAGATGAACTAGCTGATGTCAGACAATGGCTTATAAGGGTACTGGGTGCCGAGGAAATCAAGGAGGTCGCAATTAAAACGATTGAGGAATTAAAAGAGGTAGAACCCGAGGGAGCTAAAGGGGAAATCGAAATAGAAGAGGAGAAGGAACTTAGTGATGAGTATTCGTGAAATTGACGTAATAAGGTGATTATCTTTCCCTTAATAATCTACTTAATTCGAGTATGACGTCCGATGAAATCTTATCTAATTCATCTCTTCTTATTCTATATTTTATCTCTCCAGTAAAAGTATCTTCAATTTCCTCAAGTATCCCCATACTCATGCATTCTCTAACCCAGACGTTAACAATGCTTTCTTGTGTTCCCGTACTTTGAGCAAGTTCTCTGACTGAGAATTCGCCGAGTTCTAGTGCATGGCGCAATAAGCCGCCGTATCCAAATAAAATTCTTATGATTCTCTCTAAGCGTGGTATTTCAATTTCTTCCTCAACGATTTCAGGAGCTTCTATTTTAATTTCTTCTCTTGGGATATTCTCCGGCGATATCTCTAGTAAACTTCGTATCCCTGTAGCAGCAACATATATTCTCATTGCATTGTCAAATAATTTGGATTTCCGCTTGAGCCATGTCAATAATAATAGGCCTAATATCGCGATGGTAACTGCTAGCAGAATGATTGATGCTTCAAGAGATAGGATTTGCATGCGTAGCACCGCATTCTATAAGATTAGCCTCTGAGATTATCTAATATTAGCTGCTCTACGTCTTCTTTCCTTATTGCTTCACGGTTATTAAGTTCGTTAGCTATGCCGTTTATAATATCGCGAATAGAATCAATTTGAGAGTATAATGTGATTTCTGCGAATACCACAGCGGGACTCACTCTCTCTTCCTCACGTAAGAAGAATCTTGCTAGAATGAGTTTTTCTCCTTTCTCAGTCTCTATCATGTTAGCTTCTTGTGCAGCCATATGAATTCTAACAGTCTCATTTGGATCCATGAGCATTCTCTTTACGAGATTTGTTACTCCAGCTACATACTTTAGCATAGGTCCTTCAATGGGATCGAATTCTATCACGCCAATTGATTTAACTCCGAGATCAGCTAGTCTTGTGCAATGTTCGTCTTCCAATATAATTATTTTATCTCTATAATCAGTAACTATTGCGGTGAATGCATTTACATTAGAAAACATATCGTGCAATGTTCTCCATACATTCCCATAGTTCGTTATATAGAGCTTACTGGTTGTTCCATACTCCTTAATCAAATCCTTCTCTTTGCAATCCTCTAAAAATGCTCTTACGACCTCTGGAGGGAATTCTCTAAAGTCCTCCTGGCTTGTAACTCCCCTCTCTATGACCCGTGCTAAAAGATTTACATAATGAGTTGGTTTCTCCCCGACCTCTCCTCTCCTTCTTAGCAATACTTTAAGCAAAGCATACGTGATAATTAAACCCAAAATAAACGAGGTGCCGATAATCATAAGATAAAGGACTAGTAAATCAGCCACTCTTATGCACCAATGATTGGCAATAATTAATCACGTAAATTTTAATCCATATTACGCATATTAATATTGATTATTGCGTATTCCATTTAGCGAATATTGGTGCTCTATTTGGAGCGAAAAACAAAAATCTTAATGGCTCTTTATGCAACGTGGATAACTCCAGTGATTCTATTCCTAATAGCACTTCTCCTTAAACTTATCATACTAGACTTCCCCATAAGCTTATTGCTCGTAATAATTTATTCTGCAATCTGGATGAGAGCTGCGAATCGCATAATAATTCGATACGCGTTACCAAGAGCATCACCTAAGAAGGTGGAAAAAATCTCTAGAATGTATAGACTTCGTCATCTCGATTCACGATTAGCATATTTCTTGGATAAATGGCTTTCTTCACTTTTCTCAAGGGTGAGAAGCAGAGGAAGAATGCGCACATTACCAGAATTTAGAAGGATCATTCTACCATCAGGTGAGAGTTATACACGTACAACGAGACGAACTAGTAGTATTGCAGAAATGTACGAGGATATGGCGAGAGTAAGAGAGGAAATTCGAGAAGAACTAGAAAGAATAGAAAGGCTGATCAGAAGAACAATTAGAGGAGAGCCGTCTGACGAAGCTTCAAATAACGAAACAAGGCAAGAAAGAGGATCTACTCAATCAAATTAAATTTTTCAATTGTCCTAGGTGAAGATAAGTGAAGTGTATCATCGTAATCCTGTTGCTAATTAGTGTTCTTCAAGTTTCTGGGCAATTCACTTACACATTTGAGGACCTCGGTATTGGTACGATTCACATTGGTTCTTTAGATGTTCAAAGTTCTCAAGCGAATTTTTCCTTGCCAAGAGAAGGTCTCGCTAATATAACCATAGTGATATACTCAAGCGTTAATACTTCGACAGCAATGATGCGTTTTAAGATCAATGATAAGGGAGGAAAAATCGACTTGCAAAATGGCATGGTTACCAAAAGTATTCTAGTGAATGTTTACGAGAATGAAAATACCCTGTGGCTTCAATTAATTAATCTGGGTATTGGAGATATTATTGTGTTTTCTAACTCATGCATCATAATAGAATATGCTGAAACAGAATCCCAGAGTAGTCAAAGCATTACTCCATACGAAAGAACATATTGGCTTGCAGCACTAATTATAGCCTACACTGTTCCCCTTATAATTGCATACAAGCTTAGAGGGAAAGAGCAAGAGCAACTAGTAAGTCAAGAAGAGGTTTATTATGGGTGATTCCTAATGAATATTTTCGCAATAATGGCGATTTTTATTCTTGATATCTCAGCGCAACCACATCTACTAATCCTACTATGGCTTATGTATTCAGTGCTAACCTACGTGTGGGGTGGTGCGGCAAATTTAATTAGAGCAATATTTTTCCCAGGTTATCTACTGCGGAGATTAATGCAAAGCTTAATATTGAGGAAATTTGGAGAATCGGCGAGATTATATGCTATTAAGGAACACGGAGAGGAATGGGCTAGAGTGTACATAAGACTTAGTGGACCATTTGTGGCTACTTGTTTTATAATAGGGCCAGTTTTAGTTGCTCTGCCGTTATACTATTTAACAATTGTACTATCTACGCTGTCTCCTAATTTTATTGCGAAGATAGTTGCAGCGTGGTTTGCAATATCACTATTTGTGACGGGTCTTCCAGGTTTAAAGGCTATGGAACCCATTGTAGAATCGTTAATAATCTACACGCCACTAATGCAAGTTCTACTGTTGTGGTCTGTGGTTATTTTTATTCTTAGTTTGAACGCATTCGACATCAGTTTAGCGGTGATAATAACGCTCTCTTATATCTTTCTGGTCATTCTAATTAATTCCATGGGCGTAAAAAGAGAGCAACAAACACCAATCATATTAAATGAAGATTAAACAACCAATCCTATGAATGCGTGGAGTTCGTAGTTACGTATTTCATGTACATTTCTTTACCAAAAGTTTTTAATCCTTAAAATACAGAATCATAATCACTGATTGCGAATTCATATGGGTTAAAAAAATCGTAAGATAAACTTTTTATAGTTCATGTTTTCAAAAAATGTGATAATATCCGCATTAATGAATGCATCATAAAAATAGCTACCTGTCGATAGCTTTCTGGTGTTTAGATTGATTACAATACTCTTTGATGGCGTGAATTCTGATTTCCCATTCTTAAAAGTTCTAAAGAAATTGCCAAGGGATTCTCTGGCTATTGTTAATATCCCATCATATGACTATAGCACAGATTGGGGAATACATGTATCACCGAGCCTTAACTGTTTACTAAACTACTTAATACCCAGCAGAAAACGTATTGGAAAGGGGTTTAACATAGCGAGGATATTCAAAAAACTAAACTTCATGGAACTCAAGCTAACAGATTTCGAACTAGCAATTTCCTTATTGATGACAATATGGCTACGAAGCGAACTACCATTAGTGACATTCTTCCAAAAACTCGCAAGTTCACTGAATATTCGATACAAAATTCTACCACTCTTAGATCCTCCACCATTACTAGTGATGAAAGGAGTTAATGGAACTAGATTGGATATTTATCAAGTGATTAAGGGGTCTCTCATAGACGAAATAAAGGAGATTTACTACCACAATTTAGATAAATCGAAGATTGTCGAGGAGACAAAGAATATATTGGAGGAGAGTGAAAAGATACTACTATTCTCAGTATCCCCGCTTTCAATATTCTTCCTTAGATCGATAGGTTCGCTTAAGAAAATGCTCGAGAAGCATAAAGGGACTATCATATATTTATTGCCACGCGCGTTAAAAGACCTTGATAAAAAGATTTTGTCTATTCTGGATTATAGCAATGATCTCTACGGATTGGTAAGAATGTCATATGAGCAGGTAGATGCAGTAATCTTTGATGAGAAACAACAGGATTTGATAAGCGAACTATCCGACTTAAAAATAACATTCTACCCAGCCTCATATGAATTCGAAAGCGCAAATGGAGTAAACGTGTTTGTGGAAAATGTACTGAAAATATTGCTAGATTAATTGAGGAAAGAAGTATGAGGGGAATCCACGTTATAGTTCCAGTCGATAAGGAGAACATGATTACCACAATTTTAGAGAATCTAAAGGTTTTTTATGAGAAAATTGTGGGAAAGGATAAAGTATTAATCATAATCTCGGTTGAAGACGAATACGTCGAGACCGTGATTGACGCAATAAAAAAGGTTGGTGTCGGTACACTTTACGGAACGTATCAGGTATATAATCTAGAATTTGCAGCTAGAACAACGGAACCATTCATAAAAAGAGGTGCCAAGAGAGTTTCAAGGGAAGAGATTCTTAGTGACATCCGAGACCAAGCGGAATTCAATAGAACATACGCATTATCCTGTATATTAGCTGCCGTACTAGCCACATTAGGTTTATTAACTGATAACGTAATAATTACGATAGCATCCATGATCATTGCTCCGCTAATTGGTCCTATCCTCGGAACGTCGCTTGGCATCGTACTAAATATAGATGACCTTCGAAGAGAAAGCATAAGATCAGAAATAGCGGGACTTCTATTAGCAATACTAACTGGTTTTGTCTTTACAATGATGTTACCATATACTAATCCTACGAGTGAAGTCTTAGCGAGAGCGCATCCAACATATGTGGATATAATCTTCGCTGTTGTGGCGGGAGTTGCAGCGGCGATAAGCATCGTTAGTATAGCTCCAGTTGCTCTAGTTGGAGTTGCAATTGCAGCTTCCATAATTCCTCCAGCGGTCAACATAGGAATAGGATTTGCTTTTTATCTTAAAGGAGTAGAAGGCGCGTGCGCAATTATCTATGGTTCCACGATTCTACTAGTAATAAATGTATTAGCGATTAACTCAATGAGCATTTTGTTTTTCTGGTTAGTGGGCATTAAGCCAGGGGAGTCCATACGGAAAGAACTGATTGCCAAGAGAATCGCTAGGGAGCGGCTAGTAGGCCTTATATTCGCCTTCCTCGTTGTCTCGGCTCCCATTATCTATGCTACAATAAGCCATTATGAAGAGAAAAGGATTGAGAATGAGATTAGAATGAGTATAATCGCCTATATGTCGAAGTACCATCCGGACATAGAGATAGTAAATCTAGACATCGTTTACTCAAAGCAGGCGAATACGGCTTATATTTACCTAACAATAGGAGTTTCGAGCTTTAATGACTCAATAATAAGTTTGGCATCAGAAATAAAACAGTATGTAGCGGAGAAGTTTCACATAAAGGCGAAAGTTTACCTATCAATAAACATTATATCTTCATATGTACATATACAGTAAATCATGAATCCTCTGCTCTTAGTTTAAATAATCAAGGGTTTTCTGCATTGCAAGAGATTTACGTTTCACCAAACAGTCTAAAGACGAGCTATTACAGGCGAGTTCTAAAAATAATTGCAAAGATGTTCGAGGGAGGAATAATAATCGATTATACTCCTAGGATGAGACTTAGAGATAAGGATGTAGTCAGATATGTTAGGCAAGCAAAAGTTGGAATTTACGTTCCAAGAGATAAAAGAAAAGATGCTGAAGAGACCTTAAAAGCTCTAGGATTCGAAGTAGTAAATAAAGATCTTGCTACGGGTTATTTTGACGAGTCCATTATAGCATCCTTACTTATACCAATAGAAGATGAAATTGGTATTCCTCTTGGAATAGATCTTAGTGGAGATCATCTTGTTATGCTTCCATTAAAAAGAATTCTCGTTTACGGAATAAACGATTATAGACTGCTGATGTATCTGGCCAATAATATCGAAGAAGTATGTTGGATGGATTCGCGTGGATTTAGAAAACCTCTGGAAATGAATTTTAATTACATCGATAAAATCCCCTTAGGCTCAGCAACGAGGCGAATATTATCAGAACTAAGTAGAGTAATAGCCTCATTAACCATAGGAGAAAGATTCTCAACGGAGATTCTCTCGATGTTAACTGGTGGTGGCGAAGAATTATTAAGTGATGAGGAGATTGCTGTTGGTGGAAGAGAAGCTGAAGCGTTGCGGGAAGTATTGGCGAGAGGTGTTCTATCGCGGGAAAGGGGGAAATTACGAGGTAGGGTATACATTGATATCCAGCAGTTGAGTCCTCCTGCAATGCTTTCCGCTATTGCAGCTGCACTATTAACGTTTTCTGGATTAGTCATAATAAATTCTGATGCATGGAATCGAGCTCTTATTCAGATAATAAATCATCGTGAGGGCATTATATGGGTATCAAGAAACCCAGCTATGCAGTTGTTAAGAGATTTTGAGTTACGTGTGTATAAGGAAGGAGATTACTGGGTATTATCAAGACTCGTAAAATTTGAGAATTATTATAGAGAAATAAGAGAAAGGTTTATCCCCTTGTGGGAATCGAAATAGAAGAATTTTCCATAGATATTTTAAGAGAGATCCAAATTTGTTCGTAATTCTCTAAGCGTTATTTGTACAACGGTATCGACTGGTAATATTCCTATATTATCTAATTTGACTGTTATTCTCCTTAACAATCCAAGTAAAAATGGTGCGAATGATTTGTTCTTAATAGATGCCACCAGTATGTATTCTCGTCCCATATAACCTACGAATTTATCCGCAATGAATAATTTCCTGCTATGGAATTTTCTTATTAATCCAGCTATTATTGCCATTCCTTCAATCATCTCGTCCTCGTTGAAGATCATCCTGATTTTAACACCATGTTCCCTAAAATGCAAAATTGCTAGCAGGCTACCATAATCAAATATGTATAATTGATGTATGAGGTCATATGCTTTCACGTTAATCCCATTGCCGTAAATAATAATTCTACAAATGCATTTTAGACTGAAGAATTTCGTTTTACCAATATTTTAATTCAGAAATCAATCTATTTTATAAAGGATCAATAAATGATTATTCCTCATTATTGACTACATAATGGTGAAAGAGGTTTGAGAAAATGCCTCATTACTCTAGTTCTGGTCGTGATTATACTACTTAATTACCCAATGATATCTGAAGTTACTTGTGTGAAAACTAATAATACTACGCATAATATCAACCCTGAATCTCCATTCCTAGAATTCCAGCATCTCTTGCCTATCAATACAAAAGAGACTTTTAATAATAAATGGTCTCAAACAAGTTCTGTCTTAAGTCTCAAGGGTAATCTTCAAGAGTTGCCCCCCATCACAACGTCTATCATAGAACCTTTAAGAGGGCTTCATATTAATACAAGAAACATTACAATTATGCACGCTAATGAGCTAGTTTTTTTCACGAATTCATCTATTTATTTTCATAATCACACAATGAGTCATTTTTTCACTAAGATAATAGATTTCCAATCATATGATAGCTATCTCGGGGTGTTGACAGAAGAAAATGCGTATTTGTTTCAATATAATGGATTATTTCGGTGGATCATTTCGAAGAATTCTACATACGATAGACTTTCGATCGGAGATTTCAACAATGACAATCTCATTGAAATGATAATCTACGCGTACAATTCTAACAAGTTAATTATATTTTCCAATTATGGGGGGATGTTAAGTTCTGGAGAGATAGGAATAGTAATCGATCAACGGAATAATGTTATAAGCTCCCAGCCGAGGAATATTTTCGTTAGAAAAATTATCTGTTTTAATGATAAGCCTTTTCTTTTATTCAGAATTAAGAGAAATTCAGAGTATTATGATTGGATAGGCTATATTAATGACATAGAAGAGAACGACGGGAACTACACACTCGTTGGTCTTCGATATTTTGATGAAGCTTATAATCTCTTAGTGGGAAGCTATAAGGGACAAAATGCGCTCTTAGTCTTTTTCTTAAACACTACGTACTGGAATATAAGAGCGGGTTATTATAATGAAACTGGCAGGACCTATATGGAACGAGATTATGGAACGCGTCTCTATTATATTGAAGGAATAATGAAAAATGGAAATTACTGGTCTATTCTCGAAGATATAACAGGAGACGGGGTTTCAGAGACCGTTATATCCAATGGGACACACATCGGTGTTCTTTATTCTGGATATTGGAAAGGAAAAAACGAGACGATAGAAGCAATACAGAATACAAAAGCATTCGCCGTAACCGACAAAATTGTATACATAAATAGTACGCATCTAATTATACTCAACGCTACCCTTCATCTCTTATCCGCATTCAGGTTCCCCGCGGTCGATTTCTCTGCGTCTAGTTCTAAGGTTTATGCTGTCTCGCTTAATGGAACGCTGATGCGTATAGATGTATCTTCAAGTGAATACATAACGGATAAAATACCTTATATTAGTGATAAATTTGGTTATGACAGTTCGCTTAATGGACTTGTGGTGTATAATGATAGGATTCTATATGCGTATTGGTATTCATATGGACCCTTAGAGATCCGATATAAAGAGAGCATCATAGATCATGTAATCATCTCTGAACACTCTCTGGCTGTCTTTTTAACAAATGGTACGCTGATTATATATGATGCTAAGGGGAATATTATATCAAAAATTAGTTCTAATGACATAGAATTAGTAGCATACTATCCCCAACTAAATAAATATTACTTAGCATTCTCAAATGGCACGATAAAAGACTCCGCGAGAAATAGTGTTCTAATAATAGGAGAAACGCCGGTCTTCTTAGATATTGTTAATGATTCATTAGTTTATCTGTCTCAGCACTACTCATCGCCTACTCTTTTAGCGAAGGTGAGAAAGATTGATCCGGAGACATTAGGCATTATTGGCGAGAGAGAGGTAACATTATCACATGATAGCCAGGAAACGGCGGTGCACTACAAGGCGCAAATTGCTTTTAATGACATCGATGGCGATGGATATATTGATGCTGGAGTTTTCTGTTACATCATCGCTAACTTCACATTGCCTCCGAATTACATTTTCCTTAATGTGCGTAGTAATATAACGATTCTAAGTAATATTACGGGAAACGTGATTAAGAAATATAGTTCTGTTAGAGGGCTTGATGAAGTAATCCATTATTATATTGACTCCTTAGGTAACGGATTCTTCGTGTTCGAGGATTATGGACTGTCAAATAACACGTACATTTATAGAGACAGGGATGGGAGTATCACAAAAACCTCATGGGTATTTGAAAACGAGGCTTTCAAAACAGCTACATGCTTTGGTTTATTATCTAATACTACAATCCGATTCTATTATAATTATTCATTTACTCACAATAGAACAATTCACTTGCCATCTCCAAAAGCATCCATATCTCGCAAATATCCAGATAAGGTAATAATAGACTTCATTTCTGGAGCAGCTATTTTTACGATGAGCATCGTTAATGACACGGAAGCACCATATGCTGAGATACTAGAACCGGAATTTAACACTCAGATAAATGCATATGTTCCAGCGCGAAACCCATTCCAACTGGTCATTAACATGTCAGATGACCTAATGCTAAAGAATTTCTCATTAGAAATTGATTCATCGATTCTTTCTACTGGTAATCTGGTCACAGATAACATGCTTTTAAACGTTTCTTTAACGCTTACTGGTGGTTATCATGATGGACTACTGGTGGTATATGATGTAGTGAATCGCAGTTATAATCTTGCATTTGACATTTATATCGACACAGAGCCGCCTCAGATAACGATATCTGTGCCTCAAGTAACTAATAGTACAAATGTATCCGTGGGAGCTTCAGCTAATGATACGTTAGATATTGCTTGGATAGCTGTAATCATTGATGGGGAATTAAAGGAGAATAGGTCGGATACGTCTAATGTGCAATTAAATGTAATCTTGGATGAAGGGTCGCATGAGGTTAGAGTTAAAGCTGCTGATACAATGGGGAACTTAGGGGAGAAAACAACATCGGTTAGGGTGGATTTAACTCCAGCTAATATAATCGTGGTTTCTCCGAAGAATAACACATACGTGAATACTGGGAGCATCTTTTTCAACATAACGTTTTCTGATGACGTTGACATAGATATTGTTGAAGTCTGGAAGAACGATACTAAAATACTCTCAGAGAAGCTAAGTAGACTCGAAACTCAAATTGAATTAGAAACAGATGGTGTATACATATTTACAATTGCCGTAAAAGATGTCGCGGGGAACATGAATAGAACCGTTATCTATGTTTATAGGGATACACGAGCCCCAGATATTTTTATAGTAGCGCCTCAAAATAACACTTATACAAACCAGGATAAGGTCAGAATAAATGCAACTTTCTCTGATGAATTCGCGTTGGAAAACATAACTATCTATTTAAATAATAGTAAGGTGATTTCAGGAGTTTTTCTGAGTATTGAGAGTGATATAATTCTCGCTGAAGATGGTAAATATAACATTACGATAATTGCGATAGATAAGGCGGGAAATCTGAATAAGAGTTTGATTCTTATTACGCGAGATACTGTTCCCCCAGATATCACAATAATTCTACCAGAGAATAATACAATCATCAATGAAAGCGAAATAGAACTCCATGCATTGGTAAGCGATGATAATAGTCTTAAAAACGTTAGTATCTGGCTTAATGATACCTTAGTATACCAAGGAGAAAACGGGGATATCATTATATCCATAAATCCTGGTCGCGACGGTTTCTTTGCAATTACCATCATAAGTTTCGACGTTGCGGGCAATGAAAAATCAGTGGTTCTTTATGTTATTAGGGATACTACTCCACCATCATTCGAGGTCACAAGTCCAGAATACGGGGAATTCATAAATGATCGTTCAGTTAACGTCACGCTGATATTACATGACATGGACGGCTCTAGAATTGACATCTACATTAACGGAAGTCTATACACTGAAATTAGGCCGAATAATAGTAAAATTAGCTTTTACATTAATCTCACAGAAGATGGATTATATGCTCTAAAAGTAGTAGTAATGGATTATGCAGGCAATGAGGCTGAGAGCACCGTAGTTTTCACCATAGATACTCTTTCACCAAGGATTTCAATCATAACGCCCAGCAATAATAGTAAGGTCGAGAAAGATGAAGTTAACATCGCATGGGATGTCTTTGATGAGAATGATATTGTTTCCATTGAACTATATGTGAATGGTACGCTGGAATATCAAACTACGGAAGTATCTGGAAATTATACAGTGACATTTAAAGAAAGTGGGGTTTATATAATTACCATAAAGGCATGTGATGTCGCGGGAAATTATGGTGAGGTTAAAGTTATAATAGAAGTATCATTGGAAGAAGAGAGCTCTTCACCAACTGAGTTTGATGTAGTAACGTTACTTACTGGTGTAGCTCTAGGAACTCTTGGATGGCTTTCTGGAGGACTAGTAGCGGTAATAATAACAAGAAGGAGAAGAATGAGATTTCTATATCACCAACCATGAACTTTAACTCTGCAGGAATTTTAAAGTATCACGAATCAATGATGCAAGATCACGATATATCGGGATACGGAGATTTAAATTCATTAAGCGGTCATCAATGATTATAATAACTCCCTTCTTTTTTCTCCCAACACGTCCAGATGCTTGAATTAATGCTGAGACCATGCTTCCAATTTCCATGCTCCTTAGTAGTCCGGATGTGCTCAGCTTATAGTACTTAGCATAAAACTCTATAATTTTGAGATATCTTATATCCCTCTCTGGATAAGGCAATCCCGCAATTATCAAGAGTTCTGGTTCTTCGCCACGAAGCTGAATATCAACCCCTTCAGCTAAGCGTCCTCGAGCAACTGACACGATAGCATGGTGCTCAAGGCCATCCTGCATTTCAGTAATTAAAGGTAAGCTGGTTTTAGATGAAATTTTCTCGGCAAATTCATGACTCGGCGTGAATATAATAGCTGGACGCCTAGTATACTTTAGAATAGTTTTTATGACTTCCGCGTATTTCTTGTAGACAAATGACTGGCGTTCAGAATATCGTGAGGATAGACCGATAACTAAACCTGCATAGAATCTTTTCTTGGATTTCTTAAAGAGCCCCGGATGAATTATCATTTCAGAGTCGATATCTTGTGAGAATAGGGTTTTATAGAGATTGCTAGGAAATAAAGATGATGATAAAAGAATTATTTGGCGAACAGAGATAAGGCGTTGTTTCATTAAGCGTAATGGAGGAAGAATTTTTATTATTTCATCATTGATTCTTATGCTGTATCCAGGAGCACTTAGAAATGATTCATAAGTGGATAAAAGCGCGGCGGTGTCCTTCTTTCCCTCCCGCCAAAACCTAATAATATATCTTGCGATTTCTGATGGTTCATCGCTCCTGACCATCTGTTTTGCGTCTTTGTATTCTTCAAGTCTTATACATGCCGTTTCATTGATGACTAGATTGTGGGCTTCATCTACTATTAATATATCTCTATTACCAAGCCTTTCAAAGAACTCATCATTAACCAAATATGGATGTGTAGCAAGCACAATAGGAGCATCTTTGCATATTGCCTGATATGCAAAATATGGGCATGTTTTCGCTTCCCGCGCAAGTATGAAGAATTCTCTTACGCTCTCTGGGCGAGATTCTCTTATCATTCTTACTAGATCCTCAGTTCTTCTTCGTCTTAAATACTCGCATTTTAGTATTTTACACCACCACTTTATGATTCTGGGATTGTTAGGGGGAAATCTACATAATCCCTCTTTACCCCCAACTGGAATCACTAAGGGCGGATTGATATCGTCTCTGATTAATTTTTCCGCTATTCTAAACGAAATTCCAAGGGCATGGTCAATTTCTGCTCTTGTTCTAAAGAAGATCGCGATTCTATCTCCATGTAATGCGCGCCAAAATGCAAAAGCTACTGCTAATGTCGTTTTACCAGATCCAGGAATTGCTCTAATGAGAATTACTCTAGATGACTTAAGAAATCCTTCCGCTATCCTTTCATGTACTCTCATATCCCGAGGAATAAAATTTAAAAATGGTAAGTTTTCTCGCTTTATTCGCATTCTTCTTGCACTTCCAGCTTCTCGCTAAGGAGCCATTCATAAATTGGCAAATTAAAAATATCTACTGATCTAATCCATAAAGAGTGGTATATTACTATGATACTAATCACAAAGACCATAACAATTTGAATATGTTGCGAGTTTTACTTAAAGCACTATAATACTCGGGGCATGAATCACAATTACACCTACTAAATAAGCAAAATAGCTTTTAAATCGCATACATCTTATACGATGTATTTGACAGGTAACGTACAAACTATTAAGAGCTGTAAGCAACGGGTACTTACGTAACGATGATTCCCAGGAAATTTATCCTTGAATCTGGAAACGTTGTTGTTCTCGCAGCTATCGATGTTGAAGAGAAGCTTGTAAGAGACACGATGTTTAAGCTTTGGGTTTCAGATATTGGGAGTGTGTATAAGCATCTTATTAAGAAGTAAGGTTTTTAAATAGCTACTCCTTCAATTCCTAAGAGTGAAAAGTATAGTATAAGGAGAGTTTTGAGTGATGTATAGGAACTTCACGTGAGACTTTATGATGATGGATTTATTGATGCTGAAATTGAAGTTAGAAGAGAGTATATGGAGTGTCTCGCCCCTAGAAGGCTTAACGTTGTTTATGAAGCTTTTGAATTCTATAGAGAAGTATATAACAGACTTCACATATGGTACGCTCCAAAACGGGAATGGATTACTAGCATTATCGATCACTTCCATGTTAAACTACGTGAACTAAATACATTAACTCCTTGGAAACCTATAGTTCTCGGAATGGCTGTAGCTGGGTTATCTGCATATGCGTTATCAAGTCTCGTGAAAGGTGATGAGCAACGAGTTTAGATGCTAAGGTAGAGGAATTAAAGAAAAGGTTCAAGGAAGCATTAGAATTCATTAAGAAAGGGGATGTCGTACAAGTTGCTGAGAATGCTATAAAAATTCTATCTGAAGTCAATAACTTAAATTGTATTTCAACTGTACATTTTTTTATATTAAGGAAATTATTTTAATGTAAATACAATCATTTAGGGAGGCATATGAATTTAGAGTTCAGGTTTTTAAGGCTCATGAATCTCCTCCGCTATGGAAGTGAGGAGGAAATAACAAATGAGCTATCAGCGTTTATTAAGGATTTCTGGCAGAATGAGAGAGGTAAAAGAATCATTAGACGTCTGTGCATATCAGCGAAAGTCGAACCAAGGAGCAAAATAAAGCGTGGTGTTCTCAAGGCATTCTTAAGCGCTCCAGTATGGGATGATGAGATTATTGACATGATTTTCTTCCTATCTCGTAATGATCCAGATGTAAGTGTTCGAGAACTCGCAAGAAAGGTGATATTAGGAATAGTGAATAATTTAGATGAGGAAACTAGAAAAAAGGCGGTAATTCGTATTCTCAGAGCGATAAACATGGGTGATATTCATATTAATCCTATGGAGATTGTAAGAGCCATGGGAGTTGATAACGCGGTAGCACTCATAAGAAATAATGAAGTTCCAGCTTCGATCAAAGAGTTATTAGAATATGCTCTGGAGAAGATGAGAGCTGAAAAATCATAATAGTACAGGAAATCCTTAAAAAAGCTTAAGTGGACTATGGTAATCCTTAATTTACTAGAAAGGCGATGAAGAGGAGGAGGTGAGCAGACCTAAGGGATGACGAAGGTTGTAAGCACGGAGCCGTCCCGAGGAGAATTATTATGACGATTTCTCTTAAAATGGTACTGAGGAATTTAGAGTTTCTAGTAAGTTCAAAAGAAGGAATTCTTCCCCAGGAGTTAATCAAACTTGGTAAATTTGATAAAGAGAGAAACGTTCTTGCTATTCTTCCTTATAAGTTCTGGGAATTTTTAGAACTCGTAAATAAGCTAAAAATACCCATTAAGAATCCACTCGAATTTCTCGACCTGAGACTGCCCGAGGAATCATTGCATTTTGATTACGAGTTAAGAGATTATCAGCGAGATATTTGTGAAGAAATCGCTAAAAACGGATTTAAAGCTGTTATTCAATTACCGACGGGAGCTGGTAAAACAATTATCGCACTAAAAATAATTCATGATTTAAAATTGAGAACCCTTATTGTAGTTCCCACAATTGAACTTTTGAGTCAATGGGAAAAGAAAGTTCTCAAAGGATTAAATATTAGCAGTTCTCTAGTAGGGATCTATGGAGGCGGAAGAAAAGATGTAAAGGACATAACAATTGCGACTTACCAAGGAGCATCTAAGGAGGTCTTTTTAAAGAAAGCTGTACTCTACTTTGGATTAATCATATTTGATGAAGTCCATCATCTTCCCAGCCCCGTTTTCTCAGAGATTGCTAGAAGATTAATAGCTCCGTATCGTATAGGCTTGACAGCTTTTTTAGATTTAGATGAAAACAAAATGAGATCGCTACAAGATCTCGTTGGACCTATAATTAAATTTGAGGAAATAGATCATCTCATTCAACGTGGATACTTAGCGGACTATGAGTATAAACTGATCAAAGTAAAAATGAATGATGCAGAGAGGCAGAAATATAGAAAGCTAATGCGTGTGTATGTCGACTATATAAGGTACGATATCCTCCCAGAGTATCCATGGGTGCGAAAAAAAGAGGATATTTTCAAGATAATTTCCAAAGAAGCTGTTTCTGATCCATTCGCTAAGAAAGCCATAAAAGCACTCAAAATGGCTAAAGAAATAGCGTTATTCCCAAAAGAGAAGCTTTCACGTTTAGAGGAGCTTCTTGAGAAGCATAGAAATGACAAGGTCATAATATTCACGAGGCATATAAGGGTAGCCAGCATAATTAGTTACTTATTCGGAATTCCTCTAATAACAAGTTTGACGAAAAAAGAATTAAGGGCGAAAATTTTTGAGTTATTCGAAGAAGGCAAGATTTCGAAAATTGTGAGCGCAGAAGCATTAGATGAAGGCGTTGATATACCAGACGCGAATGTATGCATAATAATAAGTGGTCGAGGAAGCAAAAGGCAATTAATTCAGCGGATCGGTCGTGTTTTGCGACCTAAAGAAGGGAAAAAAGCGATAATCTATGAGCTAGTAACCGTTAGAACACTTGATGAGAAACTCTGGAGAAAGAGGAGAAGCCTGTATTATTGAGTAATTCTCTATGAAGTATCGGCTATACTGATGCCGTTAGGGTCAAAAATTTTTTCTACTATCATTTTCGGCCTAAGATTATGAATGAATAAAAAAGTCTAAATAAATGATCTCGTATCTCTTATTCTAAGAGAACTAATTTAGCATGCATCGAATTAAATTTATCCTTCGTTGCTAGCTAAATAATGCATTATAGAAAGGCGGATTTTCTATGAAAAGACCTATTATCTTGAAAGGGAAGAGAGTTGCTCTAGGCCCCTTAATGAAGGATGATCTTGATCGTTGTTGGCGTTGGATAAATGATAAGCAGGTTACTCAGTATCTCGTTGGTTTCTTTAGGGTTTATACTCGTGAAATGGAAGAAGACTGGATAGATAGAGCACTAAGAGCAAAGGAGGATCTATTATTTGCAATTCTGCTGCTTCCGGATTTACAGCATATCGGAAACGTGGGGTTACATAAAATTAATTGGGTAAATAGAAACGCAGAATTAGGAATTATTATTGGAGAAAAAGAGTATTGGAATCAAGGTCTTGGAACTGAAGCAACGATTCTCGCACTTGATTACGCCTTTAATATAATGGGCCTGAAGTCAGTTTATCTGCGGGTGATGGAGTACAATAAAAGAGCTATTAGATGCTATGAAAAAGTGGGATTCAAACACGTGGGGCGTCTTAGAAGTCATATTTTTAGAGGTGGTAGATGGTGGGATGTACTGATAATGGATATTCTTAACGAGGAATTTAATGAAAAACATCCTAGTGCCGTGAAGGCAATGAATCTAGACATTTTTGAAAGCGCCTAATAAATACATCTTCTCCTTCTACCCCTGCGCGCTCTTCTATGCCCTCTTCTAGCGAAACGTGCCCAAGATCTAAACATCCTTCGTAATGGGATGAACATTCTGGAGGGAAACAGCTGAGTAAATGGCGCATTTCCTCCTGCATATGCGGGTGGTGTCCTAAAACCTCGCAATGGTTGGCTTGCTGGAGATGCAATTGGTTTTCCTGGTGTAGTCCTCTGAGTACTGCTAAGCAATGTTTGCATTAGATGTCTCTGTTTAATTCTTTTTCTCATCAGCAGTACCAAGGCGATTAATGTGATAGCGATGGGAATCAAAATAATCATTAAATTGGATGATATAAGCCCTAATACTCTAGCTAATGCGTCAAAGATGATTTCCATTGCGATCACACTACCATCATATTTGTAACATTCTGAAAAAATTTGTAGTAATGCAAGGTATAAAAATTCAATCTCTCTTTAGTTCTTTACCGTATCAGCCTTAAGAGGATAAAGATTTTATAAGATAAGAATTACCATGCATCTCCTGAGATAGTATTTCCATATTTTATGCATTTTTGTCGAATTATGCATTTTTAAGCTTCTGTTATTTTCTTTAATTGCTGTAGGAATACATATTAGTTTTCTCGTCAAAATCACGATGTTCTGTTGTCTCTATAGTATGTCTACAACCTTAACGATAAATTTTAATCATTTAGATAGCCATGTTTAATGATTAGTGTGTTTAATTTCTATATGGGATGAAATTGGCAAGCGAGGATTTTAAGAGAATATCGAGTAGACTAATTTGTGGTTCCTTAAGCGCGGTTAAGAAGTTTTTTAATGTTAATCTTGGAAAAAGAGACGCTACTGAAACTTACGTCATTAGATACTTGCATCCAGACATTCGTTATAGGGAATTACTTAATGGAATTAACGTGAGGGTTTCTAGGACTATTCAAAGTCGCAAGAAACCGGATCAATGTAGTATAGGAGATTTAATAACCTTAGCCTTCATGGAGATCGACGAAAAGGGGTTCACGTTTAGGCTGTTAGGAAATGAGGAGAATGTTGGAATCTTTCTCCCTGAGATTCATAGAAACTTGTTTGGTAGCGAAATTGATTCGTCAGGAATAAAGCTCGAGGCGTTTATAGAAAAGATGTGTCAGAAAGGAGATGCGTATAAATTCTTCTTTCCT